>JAJAYP010000188.1 GCA_026786185.1 Gemmatimonadaceae bacterium | reverse complement strand
GTGCGGCGTCCCGTCGCCGTCCAGGCGCCAGCAGCGCACGCGACCGCGTTCGCGCGCAGCACGCCGTGTTCGCCTCCCTGCCCGCGAGATGGTCTGCCTTGGTGTGCAAGTCCCCGCGAGGGACGGCCGCCAACAACGTCGTCGGCCCGCTCGGTAGGGCCATGGAACGCCTGAGCGGCGGCTGAAAACTGGGTCGCACCGCGCTCGCCATCCTTCACGAGATCATCGAAGCGTCGCCCGCCCCCCAGAGTCGCTGCCGATGGCTGAACACTGACATCAGCGACGGTTTCTGAGCCGTGCAACAACAAAAGGAATGCACAGAAACGAAGGAAGGAGCGGAACTGCGGATGATCGGCTGCTGGGGCTCATCCACTCGTTCCGTCGTTTTCCGCCGGTACCGTGCATTCCCTATTTTGCTTTTTTGGCCTTTTCCGGCCAACCAAAAAAATGGGGCACACGGATCAAGTCCGGTGTGCCCTTTCACCACCTACCCACCCACCTACCCACCCACCTACGTTCAGTTCTCAGTCGTCGTCAGTTCTTGTGCCTGAACGTGATGCGCCCGCGCGTGAGATCGTAGGGCGATACCTCGATCGTGACGCGGTCGCCCGCGAGAACGCGAATGCGGAAACGGCGCATGTTGCCGCCGAGCGTCGCAAGCACGTTGTGGCCGTTGGTCAATTGCACCCGAAATGTCGCGTTCGGAAGTACTTCCGTGACCGAGCCTTCCAGCTGAATCGCGTCTTCTTTCGCCATCCGTGACTTGCGCGGGAGCCCGACGGGCTAGCGCGAGCGCTCGGTACGGCTGCGACGGCGCGCGGCGGCGGCCTTGAGCTGGCGCGCCTCACTGGGCTTCACGTAATAGCGCTTCTTGCGAAGATCCTTGAGGATCCCGGCCTTCGCGATCTTCCGCTTGAACGCCTTGAGTGCCCAGTCCAGCCGATCGCTCTCTTCGAGAAAAATCTCGACCATCAGTACGCCCTTCCCGTGTGATGTCCGCGCCTGATGCGCGGAACGATGCTGCTCGAACAGCGATGACCCGCGCGGCTGCGTCGACGACAGCGAGTCGGCGCGGGGGGGATACAGCCTTGAATATTACCCCGCCACGGGAGGACTGTCAATCGAGTCGAGGCGCTCCTCATCGTCGAGCAGCGGCAGGGTGAGGACGAAGCGCGATCCCACGCCGACTTCGCTCGACACCGTCAGCGTGCCGCCCATCCGCTCGGCGAGCTCGCGACCGACGGCGAGTCCCAGCCCGGTACCGTCTACCGATCGGGTGAGACCCTTTTCGACCTGCACGAACGGGTGAAAGATGCTCTCGTGATGCGCCTGCGGAATGCCGCGTCCCGTGTCGGCGACAACGAAGTGCACGACCCCGGCATCCACCTCGCAGCCGAGTCGCACCGTGCCGCCGCGCCGCGTGAACTTGAGCGCGTTCGCCAGGAGATGACGCAGCACCTCCTGCGCACGATCGGCATCGGCGCTCACCATCGTCTCCCTGGCGCAGGATTCGACGCGGAAGTCGATGCCCTGCGCGGAGAACAGCGCGTCGTACTGCTCGCGCGCATCGAGCAGGATCGACGACGCGGCGACGGGCGCCGACTCGAGCACCAGCTTGCCGCTGGTGAGGCGCGAGAAGGTGAGCACGGCGTCCACCAGCTCCAGCAGGTGCTCCTGACCCCGCAGGATGCGCGACACCGCGTCATGTTGACCCTCGTTGAGCGGGCCACGAAATCCCATCTCCAGCAATTGCGCGTAGCCGGCGATCGCGTTCAGCGGCGTGCGCAGCTCGTGGCTCATCATGGTGAGGAACTGGGCCTTCGCCTGCGACGCACTCGCGGACACGGAGGCCATCTGTCGCTGTTCGATCCCGAGGGCCACGAACGGGGCGAGTTCGGCGGCGAGCCACTGCGCGGGCTCGTCGTACTCCGGCTCGTCGACTCCACGACCGAAGGTGAGCGCCGCCACGACGCGCCCGCCGGTGAGCACCGGAACGATGAGCAGGGGCCCGCGCGCGAGTCGAGCGATGGCGGCGTGGGCCGTTCGATCATCCGGCGTCGCATCATCGCGAAGCGCGGGAAGTGCGGAGAGTCGCTCGATCCGGCCACCGCGCATCACCCTCCCGAGACCGATGCTGGATTCGCTCGCCACCCGCAGCGGTCCCTCGAGCGCCAGCGCATTCGCCTCATCGGCCCGATCGTGAGTCACTACGGTTCGCGTCGCACTCCCGCGCACCAGTTCGTCCACCGCACACCAGCGGCCGAGCACCGGAAGCAGGAGTCTCGTCAGCTCGGCAGGAGTGGTGGACCCGTGATCGACGACATGCCGTGCGACGCCGCTGAGCAGCGCGCGGTCCCGCTCCGCCGTCGTCGCCCGGTCGCGCGCGAGTCGCAACTCGCGTTCGGCTCGTGCCACCCGTTCCGCCAGATGCTCAACGAGCGCTTCGCCACCCTGGGCCGGCAGGTCAGCCGGTCGTCGGATGGGGAAGCGCTCGTCGGCCCCACTATTGTGTTCGCGCGGTGGGGGGCGCACTGAACTCAACGCCTCAGGGAACGGGCTTCTTCTTGACGTCCACGTTGTTGCCGATCACGCCGCCGAGAATGGCGCCAGCCGCGCCGCCGATGACTGCGCCCTTCACCTTGTCGCGGCTCGTGGCGGCACCGATCGCCGCGCCGGCGACGCCGCCGATGATGGCGTCACGCTTCGTGTTCTTCACCGTTTCCGTGCGCGGAGCCGACTGGACCGTGCTGCCACTCGTGCTTCCCGTGCTGCTGCCGGCTGACGATCCGCTCGTGGAAGCGCGACGGGTGGACGTCGTGCGGCGTGCGGTGCTCGTGGATGTACGCGCAGGCGCGACCGGAGCCGGTGCGACCATGGCGGCCGTACGCTCAGCCGCGCTGATGGAGTCGAGTCGCGCATTGTTGGCCTGGGCGGCGAGGCTCAGGTCAGCGTTCAGCGACGGATCGGCGGGCTTGTCCTGGCTGCATGCTGCCGCGATGAGGAGCGCGGGAGCGAAAAGGAGCGTCTTGAGAGCAATGCGCATGATGCCTCCTGAATGATCGGCTCTGGCCGAAACGATATACCCGCTCATCTAAGGCAGACGCTATGCCAGCCCCCGAGCGCGATTGGTGTCTTCGCACACTGACGCGTGGGTACGGTGAATCACAACATGCGTTCGGGTAATGTTCGGGTCGTGTCCAGCGAGCTGATGGGTCGTCTTGATGTTGCAGGGGCGGGACATCGAGGGCCCGCACGACACAATTCAGCCGTTGCCGTGACATGCGCATCTTCTCTCGCCCCCGTACTGCCTCGCCCGCAGCCAGCAAGACCGCTCCAATCGGCAAAGGCTACTCGCTCCTCGATGCCCCGCTGACGATCACGGGCGACCTGGAAACCACCGGCTCCCTCCGTATCGAAGGGAACCTGGATGGATCGGTGCTCAGCGCCGACTCGGTGGTCGTCGGTGTCGGCTGCCGGATCACCGGAGACATTCACGCCCGCGAGGTCGTGGTCGGCGGCACCATCACGGGGGACGTCCACGCGTCCGAGCGCGTCGAGCTCCAGGCCACGGCGGTCGTGACCGGCGATGTTCATACCGGATCGATCCTCGTGCAGGAGGGCGGCGTCGTGAACGGGCGAGTCCTGATGGGACCTCCTGGATCGTCCGACGCGCACGGGCGTCCGCTGGATGCCCTCTCCGCCGCGCGGAGATAGACGATGAGCTCCGCGAAGCCGACGCCACGATACGTCCAGCGCATTCCTGCGCCCAGCATCCATCTCGTCGGCGCGCACGCGGAAGCCCAGGTCATCCCGATCCGGCGGATCACCCCCGCCTACGTCCCAACGATCGTGTCGCCGGCACCGCCGGCTGCCGCACCGCGGCGGCCGGCGCGCTTCGTTCCGGTGGAGCAGCGTCCCTGGCGCGTGATGCTCGTCCCGCCCACCCCGAGCTCGCGCACGCGCACATTCGGCGTGTCGCGCTGGCAGGCGCAGGTCGTGGTCGTGATGCTCGCCGCCACGCTACTGATGGCTGGAGGCAGCGTTGCCGCGGTGCTGGGTGCGGTCGATGCGCCCAGCCTGTTCGGTGACGCGGAGAACGAGCAGCTCCGGGAGCGACTCGAGCTGCTCGAGGACTCCCTCACCCTGGCACGCGCGCAGCTCGCGACGGACGACGAGGCCGTGGGTGACTCGTTGTTCGACGTGCTGCCGGGCGCGCCGATTCCCTTCCCCACCGACGCCACGCCAGCCAGGTCCACGGCCTCTCGCCTGGCGGCGCGCAAGCCTGCCTCGTCTCGATCGAATCGCACGGGCGAGAACTCGACCGTCTCGCTCGCGCCCCGCTCCATCGAGGGCCTGCCCGTCATCGGCCGGCTCGCGAGTGGATTCTCCCGCTCGAGACGTCATCCCGTCCTGCGTATTCGCCGGCCGCATCTCGGCGTGGACGTCGCGGCGCCGCGCGGCACGCACATCACCGCTCCCGCAGCTGGAACGGTTTCCTTCGTCGGGCGCAAGTTCGGGTTCGGTCTTGTAGTGGAGATGGAGCACACGCCGGGTGTTCGCACGCGCTACGCGCATCTCACGGCATCCATGGTCCAGGTGGGCGATGTGGTCGCCAAGGGCACCTTCATTGCCACCGTGGGCTCGAGCGGGATCACGACCGGTCCGCATCTGCACT
>JAJAYP010000187.1 GCA_026786185.1 Gemmatimonadaceae bacterium | reverse complement strand
TCGTCTCCGCGCTTCGGCGCCCACACGGCGGTGCGACCGTCGTCGTCACCGATGACGGACCGGGTATCCCGCGTGAGTTCCGTGGCCGGATTTTCGATCCGGGCTTCTCGACGAAGCAGAGCGGATGGGGTATCGGGCTCGCGCTCGCGCGTCGCATCGTCGAGGAGAATCATGGCGGCACGCTGCGGCTCGTCCCGGGCGATCGCGGCGCGACGTTCGAGATTATCTTGCCCTGATGCAAATCGTGACGGACGACGCACTGCTCGATGGGCTGAATGACTCGCAGCGCGAGGCGGTGCTGCACGTCGACGGCCCGCTGCTCGTCCTTGCCGGCGCGGGGTCCGGCAAGACGCGCGTGCTCACCACTCGGCTTGCCCGCCTCATCGACCAGCACGGCGTGGATCCGAGCCGGATCCTGGCGGTGACCTTCACCAACAAGGCCGCCGGCGAAATGAAGCAGCGCATCGCGCGCCTGCTCGGCCGCGCGCCCCCCGGCATGTGGGTCGGGACCTTTCACGCCATCGGCGCGCGCATCCTTCGCGCCGCGCCACACCTCGTCGGCCGGACGTCGTCCTTCACGATCTATGATCAGGACGACACGGGCAGCGTGGTGAAGCGCATCATGGAGCGTCACAAGCTCAACATCAAGCAGTTTACCCCGCGCGGCGTGCACGGCGCCATCTCCGATGCGAAGAACGCGCTCGTCGCGCCCGACGAGTTCACGAACCTCGCCCTCGATCCATTCTCGCGCGCGGTCGCCACGGTCTATCGCGACCTGGGCGAGGACCTGCGCCTCGCGAACGCGGCCGACTTCGACGACCTGCTCGTGCTCCCCGTCCGGATGCTCGCCCAGCACCAGTCCGAGCTCGAGAAATATCAGCGCCGGTTCCAGTACATCCTGGTGGACGAGTACCAGGACACGAATCGGGCGCAATATCAGCTCGTGAAGCTGCTTGCCGGTGGGCGCGGCAACCTCTGCGTGGTCGGCGACGACGACCAATCCATCTACGGATGGCGCGGCGCCGATATCCGGAACATCCTCGACTTCAGCAAGGACTTTCCCGAAGCGCATACCGTGCGCCTGGAAGAGAATTATCGGAGCACGCCCGAAGTGCTCGACCTGGCGAACGTCGTGATCGGTGCCAATCGCGGCCGCATGGGCAAGACGCTGCGCCCCACGCGCCCGAGCGGTGAGCGGGTCACGGCCGTTCGATGCCTCGATGAGCGCGACGAGGCCGACTTCGTGGTCGAGGAGCTGGTCACGCGGCGCGCTCAGTCCTCCGCCATGACGCTGCGCGACTTCGCGATCGTCTATCGTACCAACGCGCAGAGCCGCGCGCTCGAGGAAGGACTCAGGAAGCGCGCTGTTGCCTATCGCCTCGTCGGCAATGTTCGCTTCTATGATCGGCGTGAGATCCGCGACCTGATGGCGTACCTCAAGCTCATTGCGAATCCTGCCGACGACGAGGCGTTTCGGCGCGCCGTCGCCGTGCCCAAGCGCGGACTGGGCGACACGACCATCGAGGCCGTGTCCGTCGCGTCGCGCGCGGCCGGCATTCCGATGCTCGCGGCGTGCGTGCGTCCCGATCTCCTCGCCGCCATCCGACCCGCCGCGCGCGCAGCGCTCGGCGAGTTTGCCGCCCTCATCGCCACCTTCCGCGAGTCGGCGCGCGACGCAGCCGTCGACGAGTTGCTGACGGAAGTCGTGGAGGGAATCCGCTACGACGAGTACCTTCGCGCCGACGGACCCGAGTCGGCGGATCGGCGGGACAATGTCCGCGAGCTGATGACCGGTGCGGCAGAGCAGGTGGCCGACGAAGAGGGCGAAGTCGGTCTCTCCCCGCTGGATCATTTTCTCCAGCGTGCGATGCTCTTCGCGGAGCTCGACAAGCTCGGCCCCGACGCCGACGCCGTCACGCTGATGACGCTGCACAACGCCAAGGGGCTGGAGTTTCCCGTCGTGTTCATCACGGGACTCGAGGACGGACTCTTCCCGCTCGCCAAGGCGTACGACGATCCCGCCATGCTCGAGGAGGAGCGCCGGCTCTTCTACGTCGGTATCACGAGGGCGGAGCGGAAGCTGTTCCTCACGCACGCCGAGGAGCGCCGCCGGAACGGCGAGTTCATGCCGTCCAAGGCATCGAGCTTTCTCGTCGCCATTCCCGAAGAGATGCTGGAGCAGCGCAAGACGATCAAGGTGCGGAGCTCCGGCCGGTCATTCATGCAATCGCTCGGTGGCGGCAGCCAGTGGGGGAATTCGCGCCAGCGTCCGGGCCTGATGGAGTCGGCGCTACGGACACCCATCCTGGACGACGCCGCCGGATTTCCCCCGAGCGCTGCCGCTCGACGACCGGGAATGCCCGTGACGCGCGCGCCCGGATGGGACGACGCATCCGAATCGCAGGATGCCGCGACGATCGCCATCGGCGCTCGAGTGCGTCATCGCAAGTTCGGCAGCGGCGTCATCGCCGAGCTGGCAGGTGCGGGACGCGACTTGAAGGCGAAGATCGATTTCGACGATGAGGCGATCGGACGAAAGACGCTCGTCGTCGCGCAGGCCAACCTCGAACGGGACATCGATTAGTGGCCGTCACCATCGACGACGTGCGACACATCGCGGCACTCGCCCGCCTCGGCCTGACCGACGAGCGAGCGGCGTCGCTCGTCAACGAGATGAACTCGATCCTCGGTCACATGGATGTCCTCTCGAAAACGGATACGTCCGGAGTGCAGGAGGCCATCGGCGTCGGCGCGGGAGGCCTTCCCGTTCGCGCTGACGGTGGACCACCCATTCCGCTCACACGCTCGCTCGATGCATTCGCGCCGGCGTTGAGGGATGGTTTTCTCATCGTCCCGCGACTGTCGACGCACGAAACGCCGGAGGCGTCGTGAGCGCCCCCCGCGAAAGTGTTCCGCTCCATACGGGTGCAGCCGCTGCGCTCCGTGCCGCCACGGCATCAGGAAGCACATCCACCGCCGACACGGTCACGCGGGCACTGGCGCGAGCGCGTGAGGTGAAGGCCGGTCGCGATGGGCTCAACATCTTCGTCTCGCTCGACGGCGAGTATCTGGACGAACATGCCGAGACCGCGACGGAGCAGCTTGCCGACACCGAGCCCGGGCTGCTGCTCGGCGTCCCGGTGGCGATCAAGGACAACATCGCCACGCTGCATCATCCCACCACGTGCGGCTCGCGCATCCTTGCCGATTACGTGAGTCCGTACGCCGCCACGGTCGTGGGGAAATTATGCGACGCCGGCGCCGTGCCGTTCGGCAAGACCAACATGGACGAGTTCGCGATGGGATCGTCCACCGAAAACAGTGCATATGGCCCGACGCGGAACCCTGTTGCGCCCGATCGAGTGCCCGGCGGATCGTCGGGGGGTTCCGCCGCCGCCGTCGCCGCCGGCATCGTGCCCGTGGCACTCGGCTCGGAGACCGGAGGGTCCGTGCGTCAGCCTGCCTCCTTCTGCGGCGTCGTCGGCGTGAAGCCGACGTACGGACGCGTGAGCCGGTTCGGGCTCGTCGCGTTTGCGTCATCGCTCGACCATGTCGGCGTCTTCGGCGCGCGGGTGGATGACGCGGCGCGCGGGCTGCGCGTCATCGCCGGTCACGATCCGCTGGATTCCACTTCCGCGAATGTCGCCGTCGGTGAGTACCACCTCGCGCATGCGCGCCCGGTGAAGGGAATGGTCGTCGGTCGGCCACGCGAGTATTTCCCCGACTCGCTCGATCCCGCCGTCCGTGCCCGCTGCGATGCGGCGTTCGAGCACCTGCGCGAGCTGGGCATGCAGGTGCGCGATGTGTCGCTGCCGCACACGGCGCTCGCGATTCCCGTCTACTACATCGTCGCGCCGGCGGAAGCGTCGTCCAACCTCGCGCGATTCGACGGTGCGCGTTACGGACTCCGCGTCGCCGGAGCCGGGCTCACCGGCATGTACGAGGCCACCCGCTCGCAGGGATTCGGCGCCGAGGTCACACGCCGCATCATGCTCGGGACCTACGTATTGAGCGCCGGCTACTATGACGCGTACTATCGAAAGGCGCAGCGCGTCCGCACGCTCATCGCCGCCGACTTCAGCCGCGTGTTCCATGCGGGCGTCGACGTGCTCTTCACGCCCACGACTCCCACGCCCGCCTTCAAGCTCGGCGCCATCTCCGATCCGTACGAGATGTACCTGAGCGACATCTTCACCGTCACGGCCAACCTCGCCGGCATTCCCGCGATGTCCCAGCCGATCGGTCGAGTGGGTGGACTTCCCATCGGGGGACAGCTGATGGCGGCGCACTTCGAGGAGATGAAGCTGTTCAGCGTGGCGTATGCGCTGGAGCGGGCGCTCGGCGCTGGAGCGTCATCGTGAGCGCGCGCGTGGATACGTCGCTGGAGTCGCAGTGGGAAATGGTCGTCGGCCTGGAGGTGCACGTCCAGTTGAGGACGCGCAGCAAGGCGTTCTGTGCCTGCTCCACGCTCTACGGCGCACATCCCAATGTGAACACATGTCCCGTCTGCCTGGCTCTGCCGGGCGCGCTCCCGGTCCTCAACGGGCGCGCCGTCGAACTGGCGACGCGTGCGGCGCTCGCGCTGAACTGCACCGTGCATCCCGTGTCGGTGTTCGCGCGGAAGAACTATTTCTATCCCGACCTGCCGAAGGGCTATCAAATCTCGCAGTTCGACCGACCTCTCGCGACCGAAGGCTTCGTCGACATCGGTCATCGGGCGGAAGGTTCACCCATCCGGGTCGGTGTCACCCGCGTGCACATGGAGGAGGACGCAGGCAAGTCGGTCCACGATCGCTACGACGGTGTCACGGCGATCGACCTGAATCGCGCCGGTGTTCCGCTGATCGAGATCGTCAGCGAGCCGGACATGCGTTCGGCAGAGGAGGCGGGCGCCTACCTCCGCGTGGTGAAGCAGCTCCTCGAGTATCTCGACGTCAGCGACGTGAGCATGGAGGAGGGAAGCCTCCGGGTGGACGCGAACGTCTCGGCGCGCCGCCGCGGTGAGACGACGCTGGGGACCAAGACGGAAGTCAAGAACATGAACTCCTTCTCCGGCGTCGAGCGCGCGCTGACCGTGGAGTTCGCGCGGCAGATTGGCGTATTGTCCACCGGCGGCGTCGTGCAACAGCAGACGATGCTGTGGGACGGCGCGGCGGGCGAGGTGCGTCCGAGCCGCACGAAGGAAGGCAGTCACGACTATCGCTACTTTCCCGAGCCCGACCTGCCCCCACTCGTGCTCGCGCTCGACTGGATCGATCGGATGCGCCACGACCTTCCCGAGTTGCCCACGGCCCGACGCGAGCGCTTTGCGTCGGAGTATGCGCTGGGTGCGTACGACGTCGAGGTGCTCACTGTCAATCCGCGCATCGCCGAGTACTACGAGTCGGTCGCGCGCACGCACGGCGATGCCAAGGTCGCCGCCAACTGGGTGATGGGAGAGGTCCTCGCGCAGCTCCGC
>JAJAYP010000186.1 GCA_026786185.1 Gemmatimonadaceae bacterium | reverse complement strand
GCCTTGCCCACGACACTGATGCTGGACGCGGTGGGGCATGGTGCGGTGCAGTTCTGCCATGCGACGCCGGGGAGCGACGAGGAGATCTTCACGTGTCGGAGCTCCCCTCACGAGGTCGCGCCGATGTTCGCCGGTGTCGCGGAACGGACGATCGTGTGCGGACACACGCACATCCAGTTCGACCGACGCATCGATCCGTGGCGCGTGATCAACGCGGGGAGTGTAGGGATGCCATGCGGTGTACCCGGCGCGCACTGGTTGCTGCTGGGACCCACGATCGAGTTCTTCCAGACGGAGTACGATGTAATTCGCGCTGCTCGCCGAATCGAGGCGACCGGCTACCCCGGTGCAGCGGAATTCGCGGAGCGACACGTGCTGTCGCCGCCGACGGTCGAGGCGATGCTGGCGCTGCTCGAACCACGCATCGGCTGAACGTGTCCACAACGCCGTGACACTCCGGAAGCTGGCCGTCCGCCGCCTGTGCCCACATCTTCGCAATCCGCCCACTCGCGAAGGCTGGAGATGATGGATGCACTGCTCGATCAGCTACGCCGCACGCACGCCGGTGATCCGTGGTATGGGGCCCCGCGCATGCAGTTCCTCCGCGGTCTGCCCGCCGCCCATGCCTCGCTGCGACCCGCGGGCTCCAATCACTCGGTTTGGGAGCTCGTCCTGCACATGTCCGCGTGGACGGAGGAAGTGAGGCGTCGTCTCGCGGGACACTCGCCCAGCGAGCCACTGGATGGGGATTGGCCGTCCGCCCCGAAAACGCCGACGGAGCCCGCGTGGGCGAGCGCACTGCTGCAACTGGAGCGTGCGCACGGCGCGCTGATCGCCGACGTCGAGCGACTGCGGCCAGACGATCTCGATCGATTCGTCGGCGACACCCGCGAGCCGGCGCTGGGCACGGGCGTCACCGTTGGTGCGATGCTCGTGGGGCTCGCTCAGCACGACGCCTATCACGCCGGGCAGCTCGCACTGCTCCGCCAACTCATCGCGGCGAGCGACGCGCCAGGCGAGCGCGCCACGAAGTAGTGCATGTCCGTTCATTTCTTTGGCGACCATGAACGGATTCAGCGTCACCACGGAGGAGGAATCATGGAACTCGGAGCGTTCTCCGTCAGCCTGGCGGTGAAGGATATCGAAGTCTCGAGGCGTTGCTACGAAACGCTCGGCTTCACCGTGTTCATGGGAGATCAGTCGCACGGCTGGCTGATCATGAAGAATGGCGCGCACGCGATCGGATTGTTTCAGGGCATGTTCGACAAGAACATTCTGACATTCAATCCAGGATGGAACAGCGATGCCCAGCCGCTCGAGAAATTCACGGACGTGCGGGAGTTGCAGCGCCAGCTGAAACAGCACGGGGTGAGCCTGTCGTCAGAAGCGGACGAACGTTCAGCCGGACCGGCGAGCGTCATGCTCGCCGATCCCGATGGAAACATGATTCTGCTGGATCAGCACGTGTGTCAGGCGCGCCGATGACGACGCTTGCATCACGACCCCCGTCGTCGCGCCTGGATACCACAGACCCACGGGCATCCGCGCGATGACAAAACTGTTCGGCTTTCTCGGTGCGACGATTGGCAGCTATGCCGGGTGGTGGCTCGGGAGCCACATCGGCGTGATGACCGCATTCATGGTCAGCATGCTCGGCACCGGATTGGGGATCTACGTCGGCCGTCGCGTCGCGCGGAGTTACGAGGGGTAGCCGCGGATTGCATCGGTCGTTGTCAGCCGACCCTGGCGCTCGTAGCTCACAACGCGCGCTACGCGGAAAACCCCTGCGCACGGCGGCTGCGCGCCGACGACATGATGGACTCGGTGGACGCGATCACGGGTGGCGCATCCATCCAGCTCGAACGCACGACGTCGTCCAGAGAGAGGCGAGCTTCCGCGCCGAGATCCCAGGCCTCATCGAGAATCCGCCCGAGGCGCTGCGTACCCGCCGAGATCGCGGCGGATAGAATCGCCTTGTCGTCCGGCGTGGTCGAGCTGTTCAGGATCGCGAGCGTGGCTGCCAACTTCACGTGCGTGGCATCGATCTTCTCTGTGAGCGCGTAGAAGCGGACGAGATCTCGCAGGTCGCTCGCTGGCAGTTCGGCGATCATGCCTTGCACGGCAGTGAAGCTCGAGCGCGGAAGCAGCAGATTCACCAGATAATTCTCCGCATTCTCCTCTCGAAACACTCGATAGTACGCCAGTTCCTCGAGGTTCAGTTCCAGTTCGGCGATGAGCAGCAACGCAAGATTGCGACGCCTGCGCGACGGCTTGATGGCCAGCTCCCACACGAGGATGGGCAGAAGTGCCAGAACCGGTCCCAGAAGGAATTTTGTCGTGTCGTCCATGACGTCGTTGTTGAATCGTGGTGTTCGCGACCCCGCTTAGCGCCCGACCGCGATAGCATACGCGTCTCGCACTCACCTGTCGAGCACAATGCGACTGCAGCGGACCGACTGCATGCCCGTGCGCGGAGACTGGTGGCGTTCCCCGCTTCCTTTCATCTTGCGGTCATGACAGATCCTCTCGTGATCGCAAAAGCGGGCCTGACGGACCTCGCCCTGCTCCCCGCGCTGGCCAATCGGCACGGCTGCATCACTGGCGCCACGGGAACGGGCAAGACGATCACGCTGCAGGTGCTGGCAGAGCAGTTCTCGCGCATCGGCGTACCGGTGTTTCTCGCCGACGTGAAGGGTGACCTGAGCGGCATCAGCAAGGCCGGCCAGATGAGCGACAAGCTCGGCGCGCGGCTCCAGAAGCTCGGGCTCCCGGAACCGGCATGGGGCGGCTGCCCCACCACGCTGTGGGACGTGTTCGGCGAGCAGGGGCATCCGGTGCGCGCCACCGTCTCCGACATGGGACCGCTGCTGCTCGCACGCCTGCTCAATCTCAACGAGACGCAGGAAGGCGTACTCGCGATGGCCTTCCGCATCGCCGACGACAACGGACTTCTGCTCCTCAACCTCCCGGACCTGCGCGCGATGCTGCAGTTCCTCGGCGAGAACGGAAAGGAATTCCGGACGCAGTACGGCAACATTTCGGCGGCCAGCATCGGGGCCATTCAGCGCGGGCTGTTGCAGATCGAGGAGCAGGGCGGCCTGAAGTTCTTCGGCGAGCCGATGCTGAACATCGACGACCTGATGCAGACGGTCGATGGCAAGGGCGTCGTGAACATTCTCGCGGCGGACCGGCTGATGAACAGTCCGCGACTCTACGCCAGCTTCCTCCTGTGGCTTCTCTCCGAGCTGTTCGAGCAGCTTCCCGAGGTGGGCGATCGCGACAAGCCGAAACTCGTCTTCTTCTTCGATGAGGCGCACCTGCTGTTCGCCGACGCACCTGCCGCGCTGCTGGAGAAGGTCGAGCAGGTCGTGCGTCTCATCCGCTCGAAGGGCGTCGGCGTCTATTTCGTGACGCAGAATCCCATCGACATCCCCGACAAGGTGCTCGGCCAGCTCGGCAACCGCGTGCAGCACGCACTGCGCGCGTTCACGCCGCGCGACCAGAAGGCAGTGAAGGCAACGGCCGAAACCATGCGGCCAAACCCGAAGCTCGACATCGAGACCGTGATTCTCGAGCTGGGCGTTGGCGAGGCGCTCATCTCCCTGCTCGACGCCAAGGGAACGCCGAGCATCACCGAGCGGGCGTGGGTGTTCGCGCCCGGGTCGCAGATCGGGCCCATCACGCCTGAAGAGCGGCGGATGTTGATCGAACAGTCGGTGGTGGCGGGCGCGTACGAGAAGGAAGTGGATCGCGAGTCGGCGATGGAGATGTTGAAGGCGCGCGCTTCGGCCACGGTGCCGGAGTCGTCACCGAATCGCGCGGGCGGCATTGGTGCCGGAGCCGCGACCGCTGCACCTGCGGGTGGAGTGATGGGTGGTGCCATGGGTGGACTCAACGAGCTGCTCTTCGGCTCCACGGGACCGCGTGGCGGAAAGCGCGACGGACTCGTCGGTCTCGCGGCAAAGAGCGCGGCGCGCAGCGCCGGCTCCGCCATCGTACGCGGCATGCTCGGCTCGCTCCTGGGTGGCAGGCGTCGTCGTTGAGCATCGTGTTGGCGTGGCCTGGGAAGAGAAACGCCCGGAAGCGCAAAATCTCGATCAACCACTGGCCGATTGCTGATGCCGACCGGCGCTATCGCGACGCGTCGTGAGTATGCCGTCGGCCCGGGCGCCATTGATGAACGCGATGCCAATCCACCTTCTCACGATCTCGGGAAGCCTTCGTAGCGGGGCCTCGAACACAGCCCTCCAAGCCCGTCGCGCTGCTCAGCGCCTCATCGCGGGCGATCTACGTCCAGGCCCAACTCACCGAGGTGCTGACAACGATGAACGCGCGCATGGTCGCGGAGGCGTCCGTCACGCTGCCGCTCCCCAGTCGGACGCACGACGCAGCGGCCATCGCGGCGGAGCCGGCGTTGTCCGAGGTGCGGCGCACTGCCGTCGCGGCGCTCGTCCGTGACATCGTCGAGCACGGCTGACATCGCACTACGATCCGCTCTTGGCGACGTTCAATCGCCATCGCGTCGCGTGGCAGGCAGCGATGAGCGTAGGATCCTCGCTCGCCAGGTTGGCGTACGGAAGCGCGCGCGATATTCGTGACGCCCGCCGTGGACGGCATCCCGTGCTGCCCTTCAGCCGTATCGAAGGGGAAATCTCGACCGTGCGCAGGAATCTGAGCCAGAACCTTTTCGATGGCAGGCGAGAGATGAGCCCCGATGTCCCCGTGCAGCTCACGGCCGGGGCGTACTTCGCGGGGCGCGATCCGGCGCTCGAGGCGGTGTTTCGTTCAATTCAGGAGTCTCGGGCCAAGCGT
>JAJAYP010000185.1 GCA_026786185.1 Gemmatimonadaceae bacterium | reverse complement strand
CCCGTACTTCATGGCCGCCGGGAACAACCTCGCGATCACGGCGGACCTCTACGAACGGAGCGGCGGCTTCCCGCGGTCGGCGATCGAACAGCTCCACGAGGATCGCGTCCTCTCGGAAAAGGTCCGTACGATGACGACGAGAGCGGCGGTGCGCCGCGACGTCATCGTGTACAACTCCGTGCGGCGCGTCCACGCGTATGGCTATCTGAACACCCTCCGGTGGTACCACAATCACGGCTATCGGCCGGCCGTCGTGGACGTGCGATGAACGCCGCGTTCCACGACACGCTGCTCAACCTGGCGGCGCATCCGGTCGGTTGGCCACTGGCCAGGCTGGCGCGCCGCGTTGGCGGCGTGGTGCGAGTGCCCGGCCTGGGCATCGTGGTGAACGATGCCGAGCTCGCGCACGAGATCCTCATTCGCGACGACGACTTCACGAAGAACGGACCTGGGAGCCTGTCGCGAACGATGACCGAGCTGCTCGGCCCGTTCGCGCTCGGGAACATGGATGGCGAGCCGCACCGCCAGCTTCGAGCGCGACTGGCGGACGTCGTGTCAGCCGGCCAGGCGCGCGAGCTGCTCGCCGCGGCGGAGCCGATGCTGGCGCAGGTGCGTCGCGAGCTCGTCGCCGGGGCGACGGTAGATCTCGTGGCCTTCATGCGCACGATGAGCGGACGCATCACCTTCGACATGCTCGGCGTGGCTCTCCCCGCCGGTGTCGAAGATGCGACCTGCCTCGAGCTCGTTGCGCTCGGCGAACGGATCGCGTCGGGGTTCGACTTGCGCGCACCGTCGGCCGGCAGGGTGCGCGATGCGCGCGCGAGCTGCGACCGGCTGACGGCGTATATCCGCACCGGATACGACGCGCCGAATGCACCCCGGACGTCGTTCGTGCGTCGCCTGCGTGAGGCGGGGCTGAGCTTTGAGGAGGCGAAAGGCGTGATCTCGCTGATCTTTCTCGCGGGGACGCTGACCACCGCGGCTGCGCTGCCGCGCATCGTCGCGCTGCTGGCGGACGGCGGACACCTGTCGGGATTGCGCGAACGCGGCGCATCGTTGCCCGGCGCGATCGCCGAGGGACTGCGCTTCACCACGCCGGTACCGGCAACGGTGAGAATCGCGCGGCGCTCTGTGGTGCTCGGTGGTCACCGCATTGCCGCGGGAACGCGACTCGTCATTCTCACCTGCAATCTGGCGCGCGACGCACGATTGTTTCCCGATCCCGACCGGTTCGACCCCGAGCGAGTGCACGATCCCCGCGCGCGGCATCTGTGGTTCGGCGCCGGGCCGCACTTCTGCCTCGGGTTCGGGGTGGCGCAACTCCAGTTGCGGCGTGTGCTCGAGACACTGCTCGCTGATCCGGGCCAACTGACCATCGTTGGTCGGCGCGCTGCCCGCGGGGTGATCGTGGCGGCGTACGCGCGACTCGACGTGCGGCTCGAGGCCGCTGCCGCATGACCGCCCGGCTCGACCTCCTCGATCGGCTGGACCGGCGTGCGGCGCTTCGCCCGAATGCGCTGGCACTGATCGAGGCGGAAGGTCTGACGATGACCAGGCGCGAGCTGGCCACGCGGGCGCGCGCCATGGCGCATGGCTTCGTGGCGCTGGGCCTGCGACCCGGTGACCGCGTGCTGTTCGGTGTTCGGCCGAGCGCGACTGCGGTTGCGCTGATGGTCGCCATCGCCGAGGTGGGCGGAGTACTCGTGCCAATGGTGACTGGCGCTGGCGACCGAGCGTTCGCCGCGCAGATGGACGCCGTCCGCCCGGGATGGGTGGTGGCTGAATCGGCACTTATCGCAGCCGGTCATGGTGCGTGGCTGCGGCGGGCGCTCACGTGGCTCGGCAGTGCGGTGCCTTCGCTTGGCGCGCTCCGCGACGCGCGCTACGTGCGCGTGGGACCGCCCATTCCCTGGGGACCCGCCACCATGTCGGTCGCGCGGCTGATCAGGGGCGGTGCGTCGATCGTCGACGATGCGCCTCTTCCGCGTAGTGAGCCCGACTCGCCGGCGCTCATCGTGTTCACGTCGGGCACGACGGCGCAGCCCAAGGGAGTGGAGCACAGTCAACGCGGGCTGCGCGCGACGCTCGACCTCGTGGGCCGGCAGCTCTCCATCGGCGAGGGCGACACACTCCTCGCGCGCGAGCTGCATCTCATCCTGCCCGCCTTGCTCGCGGGCGCGCGCGTGCTCGTATCGCGACGCCTGCACTTCTCGGCACAGCACACCCTCGACGAGATCACGCGGCATCGTGTCACCCACCTGTTCAGTGTGACGGCCGACTTCCAGTCGCTCGTCGATCATGTGGGAGCGAGTGGACGGCGTCTGGCGGCGACGTTGCGTCGAGTGCTCATTGGTGCCGCGCCGGTGCGCGCCGCGTTTCTCGAACGGGTGCATGACGTGCTGCCCGCTGGCGCTCGCGTCGTCTGCGTGTACGGCATGACCGAGATGCTTCCGGTGGCGGCGGTCACGCTCGACGACAAGCTCGCGTACAGCGGAGAAGGTGATCTCGTGGGGACGCCGGCCGCGGGCGTGATGGCGCGCGTCAGCGACGCTGGGGAGCTGATGCTGCGTGGGCCCCATCTGTTCTCACGGTATCTCGGAGGCGCGCCGGTGGCGGAGCACGCCACTGGCGACCTGGCGAGGATGGACGCCGGGCGCATCGTGCTGATGGGGCGGAGCAAGGACATGATCATCCGCCGCGAGCACAACATCTATCCCGAGGTGCACGAACCCGTGATCGAGTCGATCGCGGGCGTGCGGCGGTGCGCGATGGTCGGCGTGTACGACGACGCAGCCGCGGACGAGCGCGTCGTGCTCTTCGTCGAACCGGAAGCATGGGTGACGGACGACTCCTTCGCCGACACCGTGGGCAATGCCTTGCGCGATGGTCCGAACCGCATCGACCTCGCGGCGCAGCCGGACCTGATCATGCTGCACGACGTTCCGTTGGGCGGGCGCTCGCGCAAGGTGGACAAGCATGCGCTGCGCGAGATCGCGCGCGCGAGATGGCTGTGCGAATCGCGGTGACCGGTGCGAGCGGCTTCGTCGGCGGCCGTATTGCGAACAGGCTGCGGGCAGCGGGGCACTCCGTGCTCGCGTACGGGCGGCGTCCGGCCCGCGAACTGTCTACGCCGCAGGCCGAGTACACGGCGTGGGACATCGCGACGACAGCGATCGATGCTCCACCCGTGGATGCGGTGGTGCACTGTGCGGCGCTCGTCGGTGACTGGGGTCCGGACAGCGCGTACGACGCCGTGAACGTCCAAGGTACGCGCAACATGGCGCGCAGCTTTGGTTGCACGACGCGCCTGGTGCATGTGAGCACGAGTAGCGTGTACTCGGATCATGTCGCGAAGGTGCGCGTCACCGAGGCCGCGCCCACCGGCGACTGCCGTCATTCCGCATACGGGCGGTCGAAGGCGAGGGCCGAGGCGGTGGTGCGCGAATCGTGGCCGACGGCGGTGATCCTGCGGCCGCACATTGTCTATGGGCCTGGAGACACCACGCTCCTCCCGCGCATGCTCGCATCGAGACGCCTGGGATGCCTGGCGCTGCCGGGAAGTGGCCGGACGATGCTGTCCGTGACGCATGTCGACAATCTGGCACTCGCGGTGGAGTGCGCGTTGCGAGATACCTCCGGTGGCGGTGTATTCAATGTGTCCGATGCCGATACCGTGTCCGTTGATGCCTTGCTGCGCACGGTGCTCGCACGATTGGGCGTCGCGGTGCGTCTGGTGCACATTCCCCGCGTCGTGGCGTGGGGCGCCGCCACGCTGCTCGAGCACGTGTGGCCGATGACGGAGGGACGCCGTGGTCCTCCGCTGACCCGCTATGTGGTCGGCCAGCTCGCGGACGAGCACACGCTCGACATCACGCGGGCGCGTACGGTGCTCGGGTATGTGCCGACGTGGACCTATCGCGACGGGCCGCTCGACACGTCGACAGGTTGACGCCGGGCAGCCAGCGCCGAACCCGACTATCCGGCGCGCTGCCGGACGATGCCGAGATAGAACAACTGCGGCGGCAGGGGCCGGCCGGAGGCGTCCCGCCCGAGAATGCGGACGCGGAAGAGTCCACCGGCGATCGGTGCGCGCGCATCGGTGCGCAGATCCCACCGCACGGACAACGCCGCGCCGGCCGTCATCGCCCGGACGATGGTCCCATCGGGCTTGAGGATCTGGACGTAGCCCTTGGGTGGCACGTTGAGGAACGAGACGCCCGTTCCACCGACGGAAGAATCGACGACGATCTGCACCGAGCGAAGCGTTCGCTCGCGTACGGGAAGCGCAGGAAGCGGTGAATCGAGCACCCGCACGCCCGTCACCGACTCCCCGGAGGTTCGCACGTTCAACAAGGGCGACAGCGCCTGGGCGAGCGAGGGATCGAGGTGCACCGCTTCGCGGAACGCAGCGGATGATTCCCCCAGCCGCCCTTCCTCTGCCAGCACAGTGCCCAGGTTGAACCAGGCCGCGGCGAGACTCGGCTGCTCGGCGAGTGCGCTTCGATATTCCCGCGCAGCGTCATCCCGACGCCCCTGTCCCTGCAGGAAGTCCGCGTACTCGGCGCGAATCCACGCGAGCGCGGGCTGCGCGGCGAGCGCGCGCCTGTAGACCTGCTCGATGGTAGCGGGCGAGCGGCCGGCGCGCTCGTACGCCTGCGCCAGCGCGCGCAGCGGGTCGGGGCGCCCGGAGTCCACCCGTACCGAGCGCTCGAGCGCCGCGATGGCGAGATCGGTCTTGCCCAGCTGCTGCAGCGCGACGCCGAGGAGAAAGTGGGCCTCGGCGCGGCTGGTATCGCGCTCCAGGGAATTCTGCAACGCGGTCGCCGCTCCGACCAGCGCACGACCGTCATTCGCGAGGGATGCGTACACGATGCCGCCCATGCCGCGATAGACGGCTGCGTCGATGCCGGTGCGATCCCGTGCGAAGTATGGCTCGATCGGGCCGTCGTAGCGCCTGGCCGCCGTCCGGGTTTGCGCGCGTTCGGGCACGCGAATCCAGTGCTCCGTGAACGAGCCATGAGGAACCGCCCGCTCCTTCACTTTCGGCATGTGACAGCTCACGCAGTTCGACGACGGCGTGTGCGACGCGAGCGCGGGCGAGCCAGCGAACTTCTTCGCCAGCACTGTGGGACCATGACAGCTCTGGCACGGCAGGTTGCTCGCGCGCGCGTCGGGCGGTGGCTGATGCGGGTTGTGGCAGGTCGCGCACTCGAGAGGTCGGGTGGTGCTGCGCGTCGCGATGAAACAGGCGCTCTGCCGCAGTCGGTCGGCGTGCGACACGACGTCGATGCTGCCGGATTCCTTGAAATACGCCCACTGATCACCGAGTGGTTGGGAGGGCAGGTAGCTGAACGCATCCTTGCCTTCGCGCAGCACGGCGACGGCGGTGTGGACGTGACACTGCTCGCAGACGTCCATGCGCCGCTCCAACGGAAGCCGCGCCGGATTCACGATGCTCCGGTCGTAGCCGCTGTCGCGTGCGGTGCCCGCTTTTCTCTCCGCCACGTGAAGGGCGCCGGGCCCGTGGCATCGTTCGCATCCAATGCCGGGACGCAGCTCGGTGGGCTTTCCCTCGAGGAAGGGCTTGACCTTGGGATAGTTGGCATGACAGGCGATGCAGCGATCGGGCATGAGGCGATCGAAGCGGGCATTGTTGATCTCGTAGCCCGGGCTGAAGTCCCAACCGTGATCCCGATACCAGGTCAGCGGCAGCTGGAAAAGCCGCCCGTTCTCCACGGTGAAGTAGCTGCGCGCCACCGTTCCGCTGCCCATCACGTGATCGATGCGCCGGCGAAGCTCGTGAATCCGCTTGCCGTCCGGTCCGGTGAGGAACTCGACCTGATGGAGTCGATGTCCGACTTCGATAACCGAGTAGGACAGTCCGGTGCGAGCATGCCGGAGCGGCGTCTCGAGCGTGGGCTCGATGCGGGTGGCCTCGGTCCAGCGATGGAACGACTTCGACATCGCATGCTGGCGATATGCGGACGTCTCCGCAGCATGGCAGGAGGTACAGGTCGTGTCGCCGACGTAGGCCGTGGCGGTGGCGACGTTGCGAAACGATGGCCCCGGCTCGGCAGTGGCCGATGTCGTGGAGGAAGGAGTCGGCGGACGATCGCAGGCGAGCGACCCGACACCCATCGTGACGAGCATTACCAGGACGCGTGCTGACCGGTTCAAGCCCTTCCCCCCACCTGGTGTTCATCGCCGGCGTCCGTCGTCGCCTCTGCTCGTGACCCTATCATCCATCAGGGGAGCGGCGTCCACAAGGATGTAGGTACCGCGGTAGTGCGTACGCGCGGGATCAAGCCGGTTGTACGCGACGACGGAGTACGGCTCCCATTCGCGTCCGAGGATGTAGCCGAGCGTCCATGGGGACACGTCGGCGAGATACAGGACGTTCGCCTGCCCGCGTTCCGGAGGAATCGCCGCGTCGCCATGCAGCCGCGGTCAGTGCGCGGCAGGCGACCGAAGCCTGAGGCGCGGGTGCGGCCGCGAGCATCGCGGCGCAGGTGACACTCAGCAGCACCACACGAGCGATGGCGCGCCCTGCGCGCCGCCGCTCAGCGATCATCGCCGTGGTTCACGGACGCCGCCAGTCCGCGGCGGCGCTCGCATTGCCCGCCTGATCGACCGCGTTCACCATCACGCGCAACGGATCGGCGTCGAGCATCATCGTGCGCGTGTCACCGAAGACGGTGCGCTCCATCCATCCGTCGGCGCTCCGGGCGCGAACATACCACCATCGTGCCGCTTCTCCCGCCGATGGCGTAATGAGCAGGCTCCGGCCCGTGATGGCGATCGTCGGTGCCGCCGGCGCCACGCCATCCAGCCACGGCGACGCCGGCACGAGCGCGCGGCGCGCCTGCAACGGCGCGACTGTGGCGACGACGGCGCCGTTCGCGCGCTTGAGCGTGGTGGTGGCGTTGTACAGGATGTGTCCCGTACCCGGAGCGCGGGCGCGCGTGAGTGCGACCTGATCCGCGATCTCGCCGGGGCTGTATGCGTTCGGGGTGCCGTCGCTCACCCGATACGACGCGAGACCCGGCCACAGGTGACGATTCTTCACGTTCTGCTCGCGCCACCAGTCGAACAGCGCAGGATAACTCTGCTGTGGCGAGGCGATGGCCCAGTACAGCTGAGGCGCGAGGTAGTCGACCCATCCCTGCTGCAGCCACTTCCGCGAATCGGCGTAGATGGTGTCGTAGGCATCGAGCCCCACCACGCCGGGCGGATTGCCGGGACGCCAGATCCCGAAGGGCGAGATGCCCACCTTCACCGTCGGCTTGCGCTGGTGCACCTCGCGACTCATCCGCTCGACGAACCGGTCGACATTGTCGCGCCGCCAGTCGGCACGCGACAGTGTGGTTCCGCTGCGCGCGTACGACGTGCTGTCGGGAAAGTCGATCACCGCACCCACCGAATCCTTCGCCTGATACGGATAGAAGTAGTCGTCGGCGTGAATCGCGTCGATGTCGTAGCGCTGCACGATGTCGTTCACGACCCGCATGACATGGTCCTGCACCGCCGGCTCGCCCGGGTCGAACCAGAGCTGCGGACCATAGACGCGGAGCACGTCGCGCCGCACGGTGAAGCTGTGCGTGGCGGCGAGGTTGGTGGTGTCACGTGCGCTGCCCGCGCGGAACGGATTGATCCATGCGTGCAGCTCGAGCCCGCGCTGATGCGCCTGCTCGATGGCGTAGGAGAGTGGATCGTACCCGGGATCGGTGCCCTGGCGCCCGGTGAGCATCGCTGCCCATGGCTCGAGCGACGAGCGATAGACGGCATCTCCGGCCGGCCTCACATGGAAGACCACGGCGTTGAAGCCACCCGCCGCCGCGCGATCGAAGAGGTCGACGAGCTCCGCGCGCTGCTGGTCGGCAGAGAGCGAGGTTCGCGACGGCCAATCGATGTTCGCCACGGTCGCGATCCACACACCGCGCATTTCGCGCACGATCGGTGGGGGCGATGTGTCTCGCATCGCGGGCGCGGTACCGACCGGCACGGGTGCAGTGGGGTTCGACACCGACACGCCCGATGTGGAACAGGCCGCGGACCCGAATCCCGCTGCGAGTACCACACCCTGAAGGAGGCGAGCCGCGCGAGACCGCGACTCGCTCACGTTGCGCTCGCCCGCTCCGCCTTCACGAACGTCAGCCACCCGTGCGAGTCGTCCGCCTTGCCATGCACCAGATCCAGGAAGGTGCGCTGCAACTGCTTCGTCACGTCGCCCGCCCGTCCGGACCCGACCTGCAACCGGTCCACGCTGCGCACTGGCGTGACTTCCGACGCCGTGCCAGTGAGGAAGATCTCGTCCGCCGTATACAGCACTTCGCGCTGCAGTGGCTGCTCGCGGACCTCGAGCCCCGCCTCGCGCGCGAGGGTGATGATGCTGTCGCGCGTGAGGCCGGGCAGCAGCGTTCCGTTGGCCGGCGTGGTGAACACGATGTTCTTCTGCACGACGAACACGTTCTGTCCCGAGCCCTCACTCACCATGCCATCCGGACCGAGTGCGATCGCCTCATCGAATCCGTTCGCGAGCGCTTCCATCTTGATGAGCTGCCCGCCCAGATAATTGCCGGCCACCTTGGCCATGCTCGGCACGGTGTTGGGCGCCATGCGGTGCCAGCTCGAGACGCACGCATCGACGCCATTCTCCAGCGCGCCGTCACCGAGATACGTGCCCCATGGCCAGCAGGGCAGGTACACCTCGACGGGACTGTCGAACGGCACCATCCCCGCCGCCCCGAATCCGCGAATCACCATCGGCCGCAGGTAGCACGCCTTCAGCGCGTTCCGCTCGACGAGCTCGCAGCACGCCGCCACGAGCTCGTCCACGCCATACGGCACCTCCATGCGATACATCTTGCACGAATTGAGGAGCCGTTGGAGATGATCCTCCAGCCGGAAGATCGCTGGCCCGCGCGGCGTGTCGTAGCAACGGATGCCCTCGAATGCCGAGGAGCCGAACTGCATCGAGTGCGCGAGAACGTGGACGTTGGCGTCCTGCCATGCGACGAAGTCGCCATTGCGCCAGATCCAGTCCGTCGGTGTCAACTGGGACATGAGTTCCTCATGGATACCGCGTGTCGTGGAAGCGCGACGTGTCGGGGTCGCACGAAAAGAAAGCTAGTCCGCACCCAGCTCGTCCCACAGCGTGGCGATGGCGCGCATGCCGGTCGTGAAGTTCTCCACGCTCATCCACTCGTCGGGTGCGTGCGCGTTCTCCCCGGGCAACCCGAAGCCGACCAGCAGCACCGGCGCGTTCAGGATGCGCTGGAAGTCGCCGACGACGGGAATGGATCCGCCCTCGCCGGTGATCACCGGCTCGCGCCCGAACGCCGCTGCGAGCGCGCGACGGGCCGCGTCGAACAGGGGCCCTTCCAAATCGGCACGCCACGGCTTGCCGCCATGCAGATGCGTCACCGTCACGGTTATGCCGCGGGGCGCGACGCGGGCGACGTGCGCCTTCATCAACGCCTCGATGTGCGCCGGTTCCTGATCGGGCACGAGCCGGCAGCTCACCTTCGCCATCGCCTTGGCAGGCAGCACTGTCTTCGCGCCCTCGCCGGTGTATCCGCTCAACAGACCGTTCACCTCGCAGGTCGGGCGCGTCCACAACCGCTCGAGCACCGTGCGACCGGCTTCGCCGCCCAGTGCCGGCGATCCGGCCTCGGCGCGAAAGTGCTCCTCGTCGAACGGCAGCCCCTTCATCTGCTGGAGCACGGGGGCGGGCCAGGCTCGCGCCGTGTCGTAGAAGCCCGGAATCGCGACACGGCCGTCCGCGTCGTGGAACGTCGCGAGAATCCTCGCCAGTGCCATCGCCGGATTTACGACAGCGCCACCATAGCTGCCGGAGTGGAGATCCTGCGCCGGACCCTGCACGTCGATCTGGAAGTACGCGAGCCCGCGGAGCGATGACAGGATGCTCGGG
>JAJAYP010000184.1 GCA_026786185.1 Gemmatimonadaceae bacterium | reverse complement strand
CGCGCCCGGCACGGCATACGTGGCCGCGAACCGGTTCCAGCTCGCGGACATGAAGCCGTATCTCTGGAAGACGACGAACTACGGGCAGAGCTGGACGCGCATCGATGCCGGCATCGCGCAGACGGAATTTTTGCGCGCTGTCCGTGAGGATCCGGAGAAGCGCGGCCTGCTCTACATCGGCACCGAGCGTGGCGTGTGGTTCTCGCCGAACGACGGCGCGAGCTGGCAGAAGCTCCAGCTCAACTTGCCCATCGTGCCGGTGCACGACCTCGCCGTGAAGGAGGGTGATCTCATCGCCGGCACCCACGGCCGCAGCTTCTGGGTAATCGACGACCTGTCGCCGCTGCGACAGCTCAGCACGACGGTGACGGCGAAGGATGCGCACCTGTTCAAGCCGCGCGATACGCATCGCGTGAGCTTCGCCAGTCGCGGCGGAGGTGGTGGTGGTGGTGGTGGGGCCGGTGCGCCGGCGGGCCCACCGGTGCGGCCGGTCGCCACGAGCCCCTCGGGCGGACCGGCGGTGTTCTACTGGCTCAAGCGGCCGAACCGTACCGTCACGCTCGAGTTCCTCGACGCGAACGGCGCGCTCATCCGATCGTTCACCAGCCGCCAGGATTCCGTCACCGCCGCCGATTCGGTCACGCGGTATCGCCGCCAGCGCACGACGATCGATTCATTGCGGACGTCCGGCATCGCGGCGGACAGCGCCGAGCGGATGGTGACGCGCAGCGCCGAGGCGACGCGGGCGGAAGGGCAGGGAGGAGACGAGGATGAGGATGGCCCGCGCCGCACGCCGCCTCCCCCCCGCGCGCCCGACAAGGCAGGCATCAATCGATTCGGCTGGAACATGCGCTATCCGGATGCGTCGTCGTTCGACGGGATGATCATGTGGTCGGGCGGCACGCAGGGCCCTGTCGCACCGCCGGGTACGTATAGGGTGCGGTTGCTGGTTGATGGTGTCGCCGTGTCGACCGAGCAGTTCGCGTTGAAGAAGGACCCGAGGTCGACGGCGACGCCGGCGGATCTCGCGGCGCAGTTCGCGTTTCTCCAGCGCATCCGGGAGCGGACGTCACAGGCGAACGACGCGGTGAAGACCATCCGCTACGTGCGCTCGGAGCTGGCCGACCGGGAGAAGAAGCTGAGCGGGTCGACGCTGACGCAGTTCCAGTCGCTGGCGACTCCGCTGCGTGGCGAGCTCGCCATCGTGGAAGACTCCATCTACCAGACGAAGAACCGGAGCGGACAGGATCCGCTGAACTACCCGATCCGGCTCAACAACAAGATCGCCGCACTGGCCGGCGTCGCGGGCAGCTCGGAGGCGCGCCCCACCGATCAGACCACCACCGTGTTCGATGCACTCGCGACACAGCTCGACGGCGAGCTCGCGAAGATGAAGCGCGCGCTCGAGGGCTCGCTGCCGAAGATCAACAACATTCTCAAGGGCGCAGGACAGGCCGAGATCGTGGCGCGGGCGATAGAAGTCATCGTGCCCAAGCCGGAGATCGTGATGGACTGAACGGACGGTGAACGGTCGAGACCGTGAACCGTAGACCGTGAACCGTGAACCGTCGTTCGTCGCAACAGGACTCTGCCGCCGATAGGTAGCGAGCCTGGAGCATGGGGCCTGAAGCGGTGAGCGGTGAGCAATGAGGGCCAACGCCCTCCACCGCTCACCGCCTACCGCTTCTTGCTTCACGCCCATCGCTCTCTAGCTGCACGTCAACTCGCAACTCGCAACTCCCAGCTGACACTTCACCGTTCACCGTTGGCAGTTCACCGTTGGCAGTTTGCCGTTGGCAGTTCCGGTTCACGGATCACGGTTCACGGTCCGTTCAGTTCCACCGCCATCCCCATCGTATGAAACCCCTTGTCCACGTACAGCGTCGTCCCGGTGATGGCGCTGGCGAGTGGAGAGCAGAGAAATGCGGTCGCCGCGCCCACTTCGTCGGCCGTGAGGTGGGCGGTGAGAGGGGCGTTTCGCCCGACATAGTCCACCATCTTCTCGATGATCCCGATCGCGCTCGCCGCGCGTGACGCGAACGGTCCGGCGGACACGGTGTTGACCCGCACCCCCCACTTCCGACCCGCCTCGAACGCCAGCAGTCGCGTGTCGCTCTCCAGCGCCGCCTTCGCGCTCGACATTCCTCCGCCGTACCCCGCGATCACGCGCTCGCTCGCCATGTACGTGAGCGACGAGAATGCGCCGCCCGCGCGCATCAACGGCCCGAACCGGGCCACCATCGACACCAGCGAATAGGCGCTCGCGCTGATCGCGGCCAGGTAACCGTTCCGGCTCGTCTCCAGCAGCGGCTTCTTCACCTCGGGTCCATTCGCGAGTGAGTGCACCACGATGTCGAGCGGACGGTCGCCGAAGTCCGCCACCAGCCGCTGCGCCACCCCGTCGATCGAGCAGTCGCCGACCTCCTTGTACCGCTTGGTGGAGCGAAGGTCCTCCGGCAGCTGGTCGTACGTGTCGAACACGGCATCAAGTGGGTAGATCTTCTCGAACGTCAGCAGAGAGCCGTCGCGCAGCCGCCGCGAGTCATCCATCTTCCCGCGCTCCAACAGGTTGAGAAAGATGTTGAGCGCGGGCGGCCAGGTCCCCACGACGACGCTGGCCCCGGCTTCAGCCAACGCCTTGGCGATGGCAAAGCCGAATCCGCCATCGTCGGCGACGCCCGCCACGAAGGCGCGACGTCCGGTCAGGTCGATGTTGAGCATGCGCGAAAAATGCCCCGAGGTCGCGGTGCGGCAAGGGCCCGACGTCACTGCAGAGTACGCCTGAACCCTAGTTCGCCGCCATGCGTAGATCGTACGTGGCCAAGCTCCGCTCGGCACCAAGAGCGGGTTCGAGCTGATGAGCTGGATCGAGGAGACGCATCCCGCGCTCGCATCGCGTGTCACGTTCGTCACCGGGGAACTCGCCGACTCCACCCGAGTCGACAGGATCTGGCAGACGCTCGGCCGCCCCGTGCTCCAGAAGCCGTTCGACTTCGCCGATCTCGAACGGTCCATCACAGATGCGGAGCAGCGTAACTCGACTTAACGTTGACGGGTGTCGCAGCCCGTACGCCCTCCCGCCCCGATCGACGCCGACGCAGGTCGACCCGCCAGCCCATCGCTCCCGCCGGTGCCACTTCCGCCCGCGCTGGTCCTGCCGGCGGTGGTCCACCCGGTGCCGATCCTGCCGTCGGACGAACGGCGGCGCGACTCCGCGACCGGGCCTGCGTTCGCGCGCGGACTCTGGCGCATCGCCGCCGCCGACGTCTCCAGCGGCAACGATGTCATGCTGCTGCACGACGGCCCCGCGACGTTCGACGCGATGTGCGAAGCGATCGGCGAGGCGCGCGAGACGATCGTCCTCGAGGCCTACATCTTCCGATCCGACGAGGCGGGTCACCGCATCGGCGACGCCATGATCGCGGCGGCCAATCGCGGCGTGCGCGTCCGCCTGCTCACGGACTGGATCGGGATGCGGGGCATCAAGTCGAGCTTCCTGGCGACGCTCAAGAACGCGGGCATCGAGCACCGGGTCTTCAGTCCACCTGGCTTTCGCCCCTGGCTCGGCCTCATCCCACGCGACCATCGCAAGCTGCTCGTGATCGACGCGAAAGTTGGCATTACGGGCGGCGTGGGAATCGGCAACGAGTGGATCGGGAAGACGAAGCGGCACCGAAGCCACTGGCGCGACACGGCGGTGCGAATCGAGGGGCCGGCCGCCACCGACATGCAGCAGGCGTTCGATACGATGTGGCAGCGTGCGCTGAAGCGCGAGCGCCGCGGCATGCACCGGCTCACACGACGCGCGGCACGCGGTGCGCACCTCGATCCCGCCACCGCGGAGCCGGCACTCGTCGGCATCGTGGAAGGCGAGCCACTGCGGCTTCGCGTCGCGCGCGCCCTGCAGATGCAGGCCATCTCTGCCGAGCGATCGATCTGGATCGCCACGGCGTACTTTGCGCCGAGCTGGTCGGAAGTGGAAGCGCTGCTGGGAGCGGCGCGTGACGGCGTCGACGTCCGCATCCTCGTCCCCAGCCGCAACGACCATCCGTGGGTCACCCTGCTCACGCGCCGCTACTACCGTCGCCTGCTCACCAACGGCGTGCGGATCTGGGAATGGAAGGGCACGATGATGCACGCCAAGACGAGCGTGGTCGACGGCCGTTGGGTGCGCGTGGGATCCACGGACTTCAACCCGCTTGGCGTCGCGATCAACTACGAGCTCGACGCGGTGATCGAGGATGCGGCCATCGGCGCGAAGGCGGAAGCGATGTTCCTCGACGACCTGGAACACTCACGCGAGATCACGATGCGGTCGCGCAAGGTGACGCGATGACCGGGCATCCATCGCGCGCATGACGACCGGCACTCCACCATGACCAGATTCGCCCGCATCATTCCCCTCGCGGCGCTCGTCGTATCCAACGCCGCGCAGGCGCAAACGGCACCGTCCGCGCCGGTCGGTCCGCTGTTCACGTATCGCGACGCCATCCTCGCCGGCAGCGTGCTCGCCGCGGCGCGCCTCGTCCATCCGCTCGACGATCACTACGCACAACGACTACAGGATTCGTCGACCCAGGCCAACGCGAAGCTGAAGACACTCTCGACGTTCGTGCGCCGAACGGCCGCGCCAGGGGCATTCATCATCAGCGGCTCGCTGTACGCCATCGGACGACTCGGGGGCAACCGGAAGCTCGCGTCGCTCGGACTCCACGGCACCGAAGCGCTCGTCGTGAGTGAGCTGGTGGCCGTGGCGATCAAGGGGGTCGTCGGCCGACAGCGCCCGAACGTGCGCCCGCGCAATCCAAGGAGCTATCAGTTCCTGCGCGGCGTGACGCAGGGCGACGACTTCCGGTCCTTTCCGTCCGGTCACACGGTCGCCGCGTTCGCGGCGGCGGCGGCGTTCACGGCCGAGACGTCGCGCAACGCGCCGAACACCACCTGGTTCGTCGCGCCGTTGATGTACGGCGGCGCCGCGCTCGCCGGCGTCTCGCGCATGTATGACAATCGACACTGGGCCACCGACGTGCTGGTTGGCGCCGGCATCGGCACCTTCGCCGGCCTCAAGGTGGTGCGCTATCACGATTCCCGGCCCGGCAATGGCATCGATCGCTTCTTTCTGGCGGGCTCGCTCGTGCCGAACGAGACGGGCGGACACTCGCTGCGCTGGTCGGTGATTCCCGGCGCGCTCGCCGGCCGGCGCTGAACGGCGCGGATCCGCGACAACACGCGCGCACAAGCGAGCACCAGCGAACAATGGCGATGACCAACCGGATCAAGAGCGGCATCTTCATCATCGCGCCCATCCCCGCGCCGGTCGGCGATCGCATCGCCGCACTCCAGGCGACGCACGATCCACGACTCCTTCGGCTCGGCGCACCGCACGTGACGCTCGCCGGTTCGTCCGGCATCGGTCCCATCGTACCCGACACGACGATCGACGAGTTGCGCGCGGCGCTCGACACCATCGCGCGTACCACTGCGCCCATCGCCCTGCGATTCGGCCGGCCCACGCGATTCATGCAGACGGAGATCGTCGTGCTGCCGCTCGATCCACATGGCCCGCTGCGCACACTGCACGAGAAGATCAAGACGTGCGGGCTGCGTGCGGCTGCGCCACGATTCTACTACACACCGCACGTCACCCTGAGCCTCTATCGGGAGCAGACCCGTGAGGTGCTGGCCGAACTGCTGGCGCAGCGATTCGACGAGACGGTGACGATCGATCACATCGAGTGCCACCTCACGCGCGACATCGGCGAATCGCGGCACCTGCTCACGCTCCCGTTGGCGGGGTGAGACCGATCGTGCCGCTGTCCGACGATCACGCGTCCATCCTCGAACGTATCGAGCGCGACATGCAGCTCGACGCCGGCATGCAGTTCACCGAGCTCGCCGCGCAGTATCTCGCCGAGACGCGCGCTGGCGACGGCCCGGTCAGCACACCGCGCACGAGCGCGCAGCTTGCCGAGCGGTTCGACGAGCCGATGCCGCGCGATGGACGTCCACTCGAGGAGATCGTCGAGCGACTGCGCGACGACGTGATGTCGGATTGCAATCGGCTCTATCATCCGCGCTACGCGGGCCATCAGGTCTCGGCGCCGCTGCCGGCGGCCATCTGGACGGAATCGCTCGTTGCGGCGTTGAACCAGTCGCTCGCCGTGGCCGAGATGTCGCCGACCGCCACGGTGCTCGAGCATCGGGTGGTAGGCTGGATGTGCGAGCTTGTGGGGTACGGGCCCTCGTCGGGCGGCACGCTCACGAGTGGAGGTACGGAAGCGACGCTCACCGGCCTGCTCGCCGCGCGGTCGGCAGTGATGCCGAATGTGTGGACCGATGGTGTGGGCGCCGATCCGCCCGTCGTGGTATGCGGCGAGCATGCGCACTACGCGGTGTCGCGTGCCGTGGGCGAGCTGGGCATCGGGATGCGCAACGTCGTCGTCGTGCCGTCGCGCGACTGGCGCATGGATGCCGACGCGCTCGTCACCACGCTCGACCGGCTGCATCGCGAGGGCCGAACGGTGATGGCGGTGGTCGCCACTGCTGGCTCCACCGCGACGGGATCGTTCGACGACCTGGAGTCGATCGGCACGCGGTGCGAGGAGCGAGGGATCTGGCTGCACGTGGACGGCGCGCACGGCGCGTCCGCGCTGTTGAGCGAGCGCCACCGGCACCGGCTCCGCGGCCTCGAGCGCGCACGCTCCATCGCGTGGGATCCGCACAAGATGATGCTCTTGCCACTTAGCGCCGGGCTCCTGCTCGTGCGCGACGAACGCGACCTCGAGGGTGCATTCGCGCAGCGCGCACCGTATCTCTTTCACGGCGGGGAGGGCGAGCGCGTGTGGGATCAAGGGGTGCGGAGCTTTCTGTGCTCGCGCCGCGCGGACGTCCTCAAGCTCTGGGTGAGTCTGCAGCGCTACGGCGCGAGCGGGCTTGGCGCCTTGTACGAGCGCTTGTGCAACGTGACGATGACGATGCACGACCTGCTCGTCGCGCATCCGTCGTTCGACGTGATGCACGTGCCCGAGTGCAACATCCTCTGCTTCCGGTGG
>JAJAYP010000183.1 GCA_026786185.1 Gemmatimonadaceae bacterium | reverse complement strand
CGTGCTCGACGCCGCGCGCGGTGATGCGGGACCGCTGGCTCCCCGGCGGACCCCGGACCCGGCGCGGGAGACGGCGCCGCTCCCCTCGATGACGCGCGTGGAGCTCACCGAAGCCGACTACCGGATGACGGGCATCTCCCTCGCCGGCCATCCGATGTCGCACGTGCGCGACGTGCTCGAGCCCAACGGTGTGCGCTCGGCGCGCGACCTCCTGCGCCACGGGCGCGACGGCGAGACGGTGGCGACGGCGGGGCTCGTCATCTGCCGCCAGCGACCGGGCACGGCCAAGGGGTTCGTCTTCCTCACGCTGGAGGACGAGACGGGATTGATCAACGTGGTGGTGACCCCGCAGCGGTTCGAGCGACAGGCGCTGCTGATCTCACGCACGCCGCTGCTGCTGGTGCGCGGCGTACTCCAGGTGGAGCAGACGGTGGTGAACGTACGCGCCGCACAGTTCAGGGCACTGCAGGCCGCGGTAGGAGCGGAGTTCGCGCGACGACATGACTTTCACTGAGCGGCCGAACGGGCGGAATCGGCGGCGGTCCTACTCCCAGTAGGACTCGTCGCTCACCAGCACCTCGAGCTCCATGGCCTCCTTCCCACGTTTCGCGCTGTAATCGGCGATGTGGATGGCCGACGTGCCGATCGTCCGCCCGGACGCATCCACCAGCTCCAGCCCGAGCCTGTCCCGCGCCGCATGGTAGCGCGCGAGCTTGTCCTCGTCGCGCGGCTCGCCGCCGGGCATCGGCACCGCGTCGGTGAAAAGGAGAAAGACGGGTTGCACCAGCTCGTACCCGTGGGCCGGCCGGTACCGGCCCCACGCGCGACGCGTGGATTCATCGCGTTGCTCGAGTTCGGAGTGTCCGACGATCACGCCATGAAGCTTCACCGTGTGACGCATGCTCATGCCTCGATGACGACGCGGCGGGCCATGACGCGGTCGTTCTGCCGGTCGGTGCCGAGCTGGAACGGCTGCGAGCCGACGATGGAGAAATGCCATCGCTGATAGAATGCGATCGCGCGCACGTTGCGCTCCCAGACGCCGAGCCAGATCGTCCGCCGCCCGCGCGACGCCGCCTCGACGAGACAACGTTGCATCAACAGAGCACCGATGCCGGCACCGATCCACCGCTGCGCGGCGTACAGCCGTGCAATCTCGATCGCGTTCGCATCCGCCACGCAGGGCGGGTGCGACCCGTCGCGCAGCATCGCGTACCCGGCCAGTTCGCCATCCCGTTCGGCGAGAAACACCGTGCAGTCGGGATCGGAGAGCTCCGCTCGCTGCAGCGCTTCACCGAACGCAGCGGAGAGATACGTCGCGATGTCCTCGGGGCGATTCTGCGCGGCGAAGGTGTCGGTAAAGGACGCAGCGGCGAAAGTCGCGAGTCGCGCTGCGTCGCCCGGGGTCGCGCGACGGAGCACGATGTCGGTGTCTGGAGCGCCAGGCGTCATGCACGCAAGAATACGAGGCGCCTCAGCGTCGCGCGAGCGCACGCAGTCCCAACGCGCCGTTCAACCACCGCACGAGGGGCAGGATGCGCGCGAAGTCGCGCGCGAGCACGTCGGGCAGGCGCGGGCTGAACAGCTCGTCGTTCGTCAATTCGCGCCCCAACGTGAACGATTGATGCCGGAGCAACGATGCCGCCGGGTGCGCTGCATCGTACCCGCGGGGCATGCGCGCCAGCATCGCATCCTCCGCGAGGCCACCATAACGCCGCAGCGTCGGCGCGCGCAGGAGGCGCCCAAGGGACGCATGCTCCTCACCGATCCGCGCGCGTATGATCGCGAGCGTGGGGCGCGGCGGCATCCAGATCCCTCCGCCGATCGAGCTTGAAGTCGGCCCGAACTCGAAATAGAAGCCGGCGCCGCCGTGCGCCGTGGTCGCGCTCCCGACGCCGCGTCCCGCCCCCGCATGGAAGAACCAGCAGGCGGCGCTCGTCTTGTACGGCGACTTGTCGGCCGAAAAGCGCACATCCCGATGGATGCGGAACAGTGAGCGTCGTGGATCGCCGACGATTTCCGGCGCGATCGAGGCGAGGCGGACGTCCACCTCCTCCACCAGCGCCGCGAGCGGCGCCCGCCCCTCGGCCGCGTAGGTGGGCCGGTGCTCGGCGAACCAGTCGCGGTCGTTGTGCCGGCGAAGACGTCGAAGGAAGGTGCGAGCGGCGGCGCGAAACCCCGCGAACTCGCGGGGTGACGCGGCGACGCTCGTCGTCACGGCGCGGGGTTGGCTCGCGTGTGCTCTGCGGGTGCGGACACCGGGGGGGTGATGCGAAAGTGGAAGCGCTGCTCGACCATCTGCCGCACCTTGCGTCCCTGAACCATCGCGGCCGAAAAGCGCATGCCCGCGATCGCCGTGCGTACCGACTGCACGAAAAGGGTGTGCGCGGATTGCAGGATCTCGATCGTCGCGGTATCCGCTCGACCGGTCGTATCGATGACGAAATTGGTGAGCACGGAGCCCTCCACTCCCTTCGTCAGTAGCTCGGACGGATAGATCGGGGCGGCGCTCCCCTCGGAACGCACCGCCATCTCCTCGACGTCCAGCATCGAGTACACGGAGTCGGCGGATGGAATGGGGATCTGCGACAGCTGATCGACGGGATCCACGCCCTGGATTTCGCGGACGCCCGGGTCCTCGCCTGACTTTGGACGGATCACCGACGGTCCGCTGCCGCTGTCCGTACCGGTGACGCGCGCGATGTTGCCGACATCGACGTACTGGAGGCGCTCCACGACGGCCTCACCCGCCGGCCGGCGATCGGGCGGCGGCATGAAGAACACCCGCTGCGACACCTCGTCAGCGAGTTGCCGGGATTCCACCTCGGTTCCGTAGGCCGCGGCACCGATCAGCGCGACATGGGCGACCACGCTCAACATGGCGCTCGGGGTGACTGCCGACGCCGGTGCGTTCGCGTGAAGAAAGAATCGCATGGTGTGCCCTCGCTCAATCGGCGCGCTGCGGATGAGTGTCGCTCGCGGAGTATCGTGCCTGGCTGGAGGTGCGGCAAGGCGCACGCCGCTGGCGACCTATCCGCTTCCGACCCCAAGTGCCTCGAGCGCGTCACCTGTCAGCCGGAATGTCGTCCAGTCCGCCATCGGAACGGCGCCGAGTGATTCATAGAAGCGGATCGCTTCGACGTTCCAGTCCAGCACTGCCCATTCCAGACGTCCAAGATCCCGCTCCACCGCACGGCGGGCGAGATGCGCGAGCAGACGGCGCCCAACCCCCAGACCGCGGTGCGATGGAAAGACGAACAGGTCCTCGAGGTAGATGCCGGGTCGGGCGAGAAAGGTGGAGTAGCTGCGAAACCAGAGCGCGAAACCCACCACTTCGAGGTTCTGCACGGCGAGCACAACGGATGCCGCCGGATCCGCGCCGAACAGCGTCTCGCGCAGCCGAGCTTCCGTCGCGACGCACTCATTCGCGAGTCGCTCGTACTCCGCCAGCGCACGAATGCAGCGCAGGATGTCGGGGACGTCCCGGTCCGTTGCGTCGCGCAGCACGACGACGACGGCGGCGGGGTCGCCGGCCGGTGTCATGCCGAAGTGATCGCGTACCGTGTGCGCAGCACCTCGAGGTGGTGCAACGCATGTCCGGTCGTGATGTAGGCCAGCGCGCGCACGCTCACTTCACGACCGTTCACCACGCCGCGGCGGGTCCACGCGGCGTCGGGAAAGGACTCGTACATCCGCACCGTTCCCTCGCGCACGATGCGCAACTCGTCCGTCAGGTCGGCGAGCGTGCGGGCATCCGAGCCTGCGGTCCGGACGTAGTCGTTCTCCTCGAAACCCGGCAGCGGTGTCGCGTCCGCGCGCGCGAGCCGCAACGCGCGATACGCGAAGATGCGCTCGGCATCGATCATGTGGCCCACCACTTCGCGCACCGTCCACTTCTCGGCCGCATAGCGGAACCCGCCGCGCGATTCGGGGACCGGGGCGAGCGTCGTGCCAATCGTGCGGCCGGACTGCCGCATCGCGTCGACCACGTCGCCATCCGGCACGATCGCGACGTACGACGCATAGAACGGCGCGAACTCGGTGGCGTCCGGCCTGGCGCGAGCAGTCGTGGCCATACTGGTCTCCGTTCGAGAGAGGTCAGCGCGCTCGGGCAGGTATCGGCACGCCGGTGTTGCGCCAGGTGACGAGTAGCGCGCCTGCCAGCGTCACGCCGAGCGCCACTACCTGCGCGGACGTCAGGGGACCGACCATGTCGCTTTTCGCGCGGAAGAATTCCACGATGAACCGCTCGACTCCCGCCATCAGGCAGTACATGCCGAACAGCCACCCGGGTGCATGCGCATGTCGCCGCAGCCTCCAGAGCGCCGCGAACATCGCGAGTCCCAGCAGGACCTCGAGCAGCTGCGTGGGATAGACACCGACGATGTCGGTGGGCGCGAGCGTCGCCGGCAGGTTGGCCCCGTAGAGGTCGTTCATCACCTGTACGGTGGTAGGCGGCAGGCCACGCGGAAAGCTCACCGCGAGCCAGCCGTCCCACACGCGGCCATAGTCGTCTCCCACCGCCCAGCAGCCCGTGCGCCCGATGGCGTAACCCGCCGCGATGCCGACCGCAGCGCCGTCGGCGATGCGCAGGAACTTCATGCGCTTCCACCGGATGACGATGGCGCACAATGCCACGGCGCCGATGAAGCCGCCCCAGAAGACGAATCCGCCGCGACTCCAGAGCGCACTCACGCTTCCCTGAAGCACGGCGTAATAGACCTTTGCCCCGATGATCGTACCGACGAGCGCCGCGAACGTCACGTCGTTCATCACGTCGGGGTCGTCACCACGTTGCGCGAGTACCTCCTGCGCGACGTAATGCGCCATGCCGAACGCCGCCATCATCGCCAGGCCGAACCCGGTCAGGTTCACCGGACCGATCGCGAAGTCGAACGGATGTTGCACGATGGGCATTCCGGTCATCTCCGGCGAAGGACTCGTGTCTTCGTCCACACGACGACCGCCGCACATCCCTGGCCGACCGTGGAGAACTGCACCGGCACGGACGCGCCGCTGTAGACCTCGACCGCCGCCACCTCGTTCGGCTGGACGAACGAATCGAGGTCGCCCGGTTCGATCTGCTGCCACTGCGCGCCGTCGACGTACATCGTGACGCATCCATTGCCCTGCGTCCCGCGCGACGACGTGATCATCGCCTGTCCATTCGACTCACTCACGCGAATGCCCGGCGTGGTGCGGAGAATATCGGAGAACTTGAGCGAGTTGCGCTTCTCGAGTTGCTCGGGCCCGAGAAAATACCCGCCCGCCGAGGTTTTCTTGCGATCGAGATACCCCACCTTCTGCAGCCCTTCGTCTCGCCGCGAGACCACTTCCACGGGCGACAGCTCGACGACCATCGCCCCGAGCCGAACCGTCACACGTGCTGGCGAGCGTGAAGACAGATCGACCGCCAACTCGGTTGGGCGATAGCCGATCTGTCGGACCACCAACGCCTGGGTTCCCGCGGGCAGGGAGTCCAGCACGAAGTCCCCGTTGGCGCGAGTGAGCGTCGCGGCGCTCGTCCCCATCAGGCCGACGCGCGCGCCGGCCACCGGCGCGCCGTTGCGATTCACCACCTTGCCGAACACGCGCGCCGCGCCGCGGGGCTGCTGCACCGGCCCGCCGCTGTCTCTCGCCGCCGCAAGTACCGGCAGTGCGGCCACGCTCATGCTCCTGAGTGCGAGCAGACCGCCGCTCTGCGTCATCGGTACCTCCGCGGTGGCGCCGCCGTCCTTGCGTTGCGCCTGAAGCTTCGCGTCGTAACTCTCCGGCAGTCCGCAGAGCCGATAGGTCCCGTCCGGTCCCACCGTCGCTTCGCGCACGCGTGGGGGTTTCCGTCCCACGCGCAGGTTCGCGGGCAGGCCCGGCGGATCGGGGTCGTACCACACGAGCGACACGCGTGCTCCCACTGCGGCGGAGTCGCTGTCCGGCTCGCGCACACGACCGACCAGCGCGCCGGGACCCAGTGCACGGCGAGCCGCGGGACAGAACAGGTTGACGAGAACCTCGCCGGTCGGCACCGCAACCACGGTGCGCGTGACTTCGTTCGCCCCGAACGTCATGGGCGGGGTCACGAGACTGATGCCCAGGGTGTCCAGCATGGGATGATCGACCAGTACCCTGTACGACCCGGGCTGAATGCTGTCGATGAGAAAGCGGCCGATGGAATCGGTGATGCCCATCCGGGCGGTGCCATCCACGGTGATGAGCGCCCCGACGAGCGGCTCGCCGTGGACGCTGTCCATGGCCGTGCCCTGGAGAAATCCTGTGGTCGGAACCGCCGCCGCGGGCACCGGCTTGACGGCTGGTGCCGGCTTCGCGGGCGCACCGCGCACGGGCTGGCGAGGGGTTGGCCGCTGCGCCACAAGGGGACCGGCGAGCAGGACCGCTCCGAGCAACGGAGCGACGAATCGTGACAGGCGCATGCGGGGAATATAGGTAGGGTCACTCCGCTCTACCCGTCATCCCGCGCGCGGGTCCCGCAGGTGGGATCCGGCGCGGAACAAGGGGAACGGAATCTGCCTCACTCGTCGCCCACACACAGCCAGGAGCATCGACATGGGTGGAAAGCCGAGCAACCATCTTCAGAGCAACCGACCGGAATCCGGCGGCGCCGACAAGGACATGCAGCGCGAGAAGTCCGGGCTGCTCGATCAGGCGAAGGAGCAGTTCGCCGTGGACGAGCACGAAAAGCGCGCGGCCGAAGCCGCTGCACAGCGCGAGACGTCCGATCACGGGCAACCGGAGTCCCCGTCGTCCTTCTCGATCGACACCCCGCGCAATCCGGACCCGAACAACAAGTAGTCGTCCTGCCTGATGCCGCAGCCAGCCGTAGCGCCTCCGGCATTTCCTGCCGGGGGCGCTGTGTCATGCCGTCCACGTCGGTGCGTTTCGCCATTGCGTCCGGCGGTCCGGCAGGGTGACCTTTCGCCATGGGTGGAATCGACCCCCCACCACGCTCATGACGAAAACTTTCCCGCTGCCGACCCCTCCCGAGGCGCCAACTCCGCGCTCGCGGCTCCCCATCGCGGCCATCGCGTTCGCGTATGCTGCCGCCTATCTGACGTGGCTGCAGTTCGCGCATGTCGAGGGTCGTATGCGCGACCTGGCCAGCGAGGTGGTGTTCCTGCCACTCAACGCGGCGGTGGCGCTCGTGTTCCTGCTCGCCGCGCGCCGCTCCGACGCCCGCGCGCCGATGCGCCGTGCGCTGCGACTGCTCGCCGCCTCGTCGGCGACCGTGTGTGCAGGCAATCTCGTGACGACCTACGGCGTGATGGGCTTCGGGCCGGTTGTTCCGGGACTCGCGCACGTCTTCTTCCTCGCCGGCTACCCGCTCACCCTCGCCGCCTATCTCTCCATCCCGGTCGGCCAGCGCGGCATGGACCGCTGGAAGCTCGCGTGCGATGCGGGCATGGTGCTCTCCGGTGCGGGCGTCGCACTCTGGTACTTCGTCGTCCACCCGATCGCCGGTGACTCGGCCGCACTCGGGACCATCATACTGCCGCTGCTGTATCCGCTCGCCGATCTGCTGATGCTGGTGGGAATCACCACCGTTGCGCTACGCCGCCCGCTGGACGACCATCGTGGCGCCATCTTCTGGCTGGGGATCAGCGGCGCGCTGGTGGTGTGCGCGGACCTGGCGTTCAGCCTGGTGACGATGGTCGGCGGACGTCGGTCGGCATTCGCCACCGATCTGCTGTTCCTCGCGACGTCGATCACACTGCTCGTGAGCGCGGAGTTGTTCCTGCGGTCGCCGTCGAAAGCCGGCTCCAGCCGCGAACATCATCGCCTGTCGAACGTCGCCTCGGTTCTGCCCTTCGTCGCCGCCGGCGCGACGTATCTGCTACTCAGCGCGATCGCGCTCGGAACATGGGTCACTCCATTGAGCGGCGTCGCGCTCGGCGCGGTGGCCGTCTCCGTCTTCCTCGGCGCACGCCAACTGCGCTCGTTCCGGCTCAACGCAGCCCGCGTGGCCGAGGCCGCCGTTCGCGCGAGCGAGGCACGCTTCCGATCGCTCGTCCAGCATTCGTCCGATCTCATCTTCGTCATCGGTGGCGACGGCGTAATCCAGTTTGCCAGCTCGTCCGCTATCCGCCTGCTCGGTTATCAGCCGGACGCGCTCGTCGGCCGGACGATGGCCGCGCTCGCTCATCGTGACGACGTGGACGTCGTCGGCGCGTTCGTGGAGATCGCCGCGGCCCTACCGGGCGTTTCGCCACCGGGCGAGTGGCGGATCGTGGGCGCCGACGACACGATCGTGCAGGTGGAAGCCATCGCAAGCAACCGGCTCGCCGACGACGCCGTGCGCGGTATCGTCATCAACGCGCGCGACGTCGGTGAGCGCAAGGCGTTGCTCGACCAGCTGGCGCATCAGGCGTTCCACGATCCACTCACCGGATTGGCGAATCGTGCGCTGTTCTACGACCGCGTGTCGCACGCGCTGGAGTTGGGCCAGCGGGAAGGACGGACCGTCACCGTGCTCTTCCTCGATCTCGACCGGTTCAAGCAGATCAACGACGACATGGGACACGCCGAGGGCGATCATCTGCTTCGGCTGATCGCCGGCCGACTGCGAGCGTCGGCCCGTGCGACGGACACGGTGGCCCGGCTCGGCGGTGACGAGTTCGCGGTGCTGATCGAGGACACCTCCGTGCCCCGCAGCACGGAACGCCTGATCGATCGCGTTCGCGAGCAGATGGCCTTCCCGTTCACGCTCTCCGGCGGCGAGGTGTACGTGTCGGCGAGCATCGGCAGCGCCTCCGCAATCGGCGGCGAGGTGGACGAGATCCTCCGGCACGCCGATATCGCGATGTACTCGGCGAAGCGTGCGGAGTCGGGCAGTCACCGCGTCTTCGACCAAACGATGCTGGGGCAGGCGGGACGCGCGACCTGAACGCGCCGCTGCCCGCCCCCGACCTGCTCCCGGCGCACGATCCCGGCTTCGCCGAGGCGCGTCGCCGAGCAGAGGTCGCTCTCGCTGCCACCTTGGCGGAGCACGTTGGTCGGCCGTTGGCCCGTCGTCGAACGGCAGTCGTGCTGCCGACCGAGATCCGGATCGGCACCGCCTCGTGGACCGATCCCACCATGGTGCGAGGCCAGGTCTTCTACCCGCGTGGTGTGTCCACCGCCGAGGCGCGACTCCGATACTACGCCGACCAGTTTTCGGTCGTCGAGGTGGACTCCAGCTACTACTCGCTCCCCGATCGCGCCATTGCCCGGCGCTGGGTGGATCGCACGCCGCCGGACTTCAGCTTTCATCTCAAGGCGCACGCGCTGATGACGGGCCAACCCACCGAAGTCGCTCGCCTGCCCGATGCGCTGGTGGACGCGTTACCGCCGGCCCTCGCCAGCAGGGCACGTGTGTATGCCAAGGATCTCCCCGCCGAATTGCTGGACGCGGTCTGGAATCATTATCTGGATGCGTTGACTCCGCTGCACGAGGCGGACAAGCTGGGTGGCGTGCTCCTGCAGTACCCGCGATGGTTTATCCCCTCGCCGGCGAACAAGGCGCTCCTCGCCGATGCCGCGTCTCGTCTGGCCGGCATCCCGGGGACCGTGGAGCTGCGGAACCACCACTGGTTCGATGGCGCACGCGCCACGGGATGGACGCTGGACATGTTGCGCGACCTCGGCCTGACCCATGTGATGGTGGATGGTCCGCAGGGCCTCGAGAGCAGCGTGCCTGCCGTCGCCGCAGTCACGACACCGGCTCTGGCGATGATGCGTCTGCACGGCCGGCGCAGCGCGACCTGGGAGGCGGCCAACGTGCCGACCGTCGAACGGTATCGGTACCTCTACGCGCCGGCGGAACTGGACGAGGCGATGCCGCTCATCGAGGCGGCAGCGGCGGAAGCCACGCGTACGATCGTGTTCTTCAACAACTGCTACGGCAACTACGGAGCGACCAACGCGCGCGAAATGATCGCGCGCCTCGCTGTGCGGTAACGTCGGCACTCGCATGCGCTCATGATGCGCGGCGGTGCGCGCGCCAGTAGACGAGCCCACCCACCACCACGAAGCTCGCCGCGCCGCCGACGACCTTGAGGACGAAGAGCATCGGCTGCGCATCGTCGCCCGGTGGAATGGTGGCCACGCCCATCGCGAACAGCGTCACGAGCAGTCCGCTCACGCCCACCACCGTGGCGCCCACCGTACCGCCGGGCACGCGGACCGTCTCCGGGGGTGCCGGCGTGCGACGATGGATCAGGAACGAGAGGAACAGGTAGATGAACGGGATGAAATAGATGAGCAGCTGCGTATCCAGCAGAATGAGATACGCCCGCTCCACCGTTGTCCCCTTGCCGAGGACCGATAGTAGCAGGAACACCGTGGCGAGCCCCGCCTGCACGAGGATGGCGACATGCGGCGTCTTCCATCGTGGATGCACACGCCCGAACGCCGGCGGGAAATAGCGATCGAGCCCGATGGCGAACGCCACCCGCGCGGGGCCGGTGAGCCACGCGCCAACGCCGCCGATGTTGCCCAGCGTGTACGCCGCGGCCGCGAGTGGGGCCAGCCACCAGAGCGACGGCCCGACGCCGCGCGCGCCCACCGTCGTGGCCTGGAGGAATCCCGAGACGATGTTGATCTCGCCAGCGGGCATGAGCCAGAGCATCGCACCGGTGCCGAGGATGTACACGAGTGCGATGAGGGGCGCCGAGATCAGGATGGCACGTGGAAGTGTGCGCCGAGGGTCGCGCACCTCGCCTCCCATTGCGCTCGACAGCTCCAGTCCGGCAAAGGCGAAGGCGATCGACGCCCACAGGTTCAACCCCGGCAGGTGTCCGAGATCGGGCACGATGTTCTGTCTCGTGATGGGATTCGCGGACGGTTGGCCGCTGATCATCGCGTAGCCGCCGAGCAGGATGAGGATCACGCCGGGCAGATACGTTCCGATGCCTCCGGCGTTCTGAAGCCATTTCCCTGTGCCCAGCCCGACGATATTCAGGAACACGGCGAGCCAGAGACAGAAGAGCGTCGCGCTCAGCACGTAGGTCCAGTCGCTCGTCAGCCCGGTCTCTCCCTTGCCCACCACGAACGTGGCGATCACGGCCGCGGAGATGAGGAGGTTCGGGTAGTACAGGACGTTCGAGATCCAGTAGCACCAGCCACACAGGTAGCCGTGCTTCTCGCCAAGCGCGCTTTTCGTCCATCGGTAGATGCCTCCCTCCTGCGGGAAGCGGGACGAGAGCTCCGTGACCACGAGGCCCTGTGGCACGAAGAAGAACACCGCGGCGAGCAACCAGAGGGCGAGTGCGCTGGGTCCCGCCTTGCCGGCGGTCGCGAGCCATCGCAGGCCGACGACCGCCGCCAGGTTGAAGAGGACGAGATCGCGCACGCCGAGAATCCGCGGAAGCTCGGTCTCGTTGGCGCCATCCGACCCTGCGGTCACGAGGCGACCGTCACAGGCGGAACAGGTAGCTCCCCTTCACGAACAACGCGTCGTCGAGGCGGTTGTAGCCACGGAATCCGACGCTGCGCGGAAACTCGAACGGCTCCGCGGAGGCGCGGGTGTCCGCGTATCCGGCGCCATACCCCACGAACACCACCGTGCCGGGATTGGGCTGGTACGAGAAAAGGAAGTCACCGCGGAACGAGCTGCGCTGGCAGGCGCGCGTCACCTGGTCGGCGAAGTTCGCGCACAGGTCGGGCGCGATGATCGGGCGTCCGGTGCGTCCCTCGTCGCGCAGTGCGTCACGAAAGAGCGAGGTGTACTCCCCGACGACGCGCACGAACAGCGGCCGCGCGAGCTGGTATTCAACCTTCAGCCGTGGAATGCGGTTGTTCGCGACGATGCTGCCGTCAGTGCGTCGATTGTAGCTCTGCAGATTGTAGGTCGCATTGACGCGGAGCTTGTCCGTGGGCCGGACGGTGAGCCCATACGTCGTGATGACGACGTCGGACGACGCCCACTCGTAGAAGTTCTCGTCGCGGCCCCAGAGGTAGAAGACGTTGGCCGAGATCCATCGTCCCGCCGGCGTGTTGAGCGTGAAGAGAAAGTCGCTGTTCGGAATGCGCGGCGTCCCGACGAACGGAAGCGTGTCGCCCGCAGCGCCGAGAATCCTGTAGTCGCTGTACAACCCCCGATCGTACCCGAACGTTTCGACGAGCCAGCCGGCACCGGCGTTCCATCCACCCCGCAGTGCGGCGTTCAGCTTGAAGGCGCCTTTCTTCTCGAGCGCATCGCCCTGATGCACGAATCGCTGGTAGCGCCACGTCGCGTTATACCCCGGATTGAACGTCACCGTCTGGAACAGCGCCCCTGGCGCCCCGAACCAGGTGTAGCGCTGGTCGACGCTTCCGTTCACCACCCCGTCGCGCCCGATGAAGCCGCTCAGCGCGCGAAAGTCCTCGTGCACGCCGTTGAGCGAGTAGCCGAACGCGAGGTTCCTGCCATTGCGATTCAGTCCGGCGTGCCACAGCGGCGCATTGAGCACGCGTCCGTCCAGCTGCCGGGTATAGCTCGCCGCATACTGCGCCTGGATGCTGTAGATCTTTCCGAACAGGTAGCTGCCGTCGACGTCCGCGACGCGATTGTACGCGCGCCCTTCCACGCGGTCGGTGTACGCGATGCCGAGCTTCGACGACGCACCGATGTCGCGCTGCACGCGCAACAGGTTGTAGACCGGATTGTCGGTGCGTGACTGCGATCCCGCGATGTCGTCCACGGCGCTCATGAACGCCACGTTGGTCCCCGACACCTTGCCGGTGAGCTTCGCCGCGACGCGCGGCTGTACGACGCGCCTCGTGTAGATGAGTGAATTCGGCGTGGAGAACTGTTCGATGCCGTCCAGGAAGAACGGGCGCTTCTCGGCGAAGAACAGCGCTCGGCGGGGATCGAACGAGAACTGCCCGGCATCCGACTCGATCTGCGAGAAATCCGGATTGACGGTGCCGTTGAGCGTGATGTTGTTGGTGACACCCCAGCGCACGTTGCCGCCGAGCTCGGGACGTTGCGTGGCGTATCGAAAGTCCGTGCGGACGCCGCTCCCGACACGAGGCGCAGTGCCGGCCGTCCGCTGCGTGACTTCGGGGTTGAGGTCCAGCACCAGCCCGCGGCGCAGATCGGTCAGTCCTTCCACGGCGCCCGACTGCGCGAGGAAGGACAGGCCGGCCCGCCGCGCCGGCGTCCAGCTGTCCTCGTGCCCGGAATGCTGAACCTGGCGCACGATGTTGAGTCCCCACGCCTGCACGGGAAGCGCCTGGTACTTGAGGCTCTTGAACGGGATCCGCACTTCCACCACGTACCCCTCGCCCGTCACCACGCCCTTGGACTGGAAGACGAAGTCGGAGCTCACGTCGGCGGGATCGCGTGCGAGCGTGCCGCCACCGAACCCGCTGGAACGACTCTGGTTGGATTCGGTGAGCGTGCCGTCGGCCTGCACTCCCAGCGGATTGACGGCGAACACCGTGGCCTGCCGTCCGTCGTTGAACGTGCCGAGCAGGATCTGCACGTGATCGTCGGCGCTGATCCTGTCGCGATCGGCCAACGTCGCCCGTGGCGCGCCGTGCGGCTCGAAGGCGCGGATGCCGAAGTGAATGGCGGTGGGTGAATACCACACGAGCACTTCGGTGGAATCCTCCGCCGCGGCGCCGTCGTTGGGAGAAAACTGCGAGAAGCCGGTCAGCAGCGCCGCGCGTGCCCACTGCGGCTCATCGAGCCGGCCGTCCACTGCGGTGGAGGCCTCATCGAGTCGGGGCGGGCGGACGCGCAGCTGGTTGGCGCGCCCGTTGTAGATCTTCTGCGCGACGAGCGCGCGCGTCACGCTTGCGGGGGCGGTGACGGGCACGCGAACCGCGACGGGCGCCAACCGCGCGCCGGCCAGCAGGCCGGCGGCGGCGAGAAATGCGATCACTCCTGGCTTGCTGCCTTCTTCGTGACCTTGCGCGCCTTCGACTTGGCCGGCGCCTTGGCCGCCATGCCCTTCGAGGTCACGGTGAAATCCGCGATATGCACGTCGAGATTGTGATTGACGCGGAGGCCGACGAAGCCCTTCGCGCCGCCCATGTATCCATCGGCCATCGCGGTGATCTGCTTGCCATTCACGAGCAGTCGCACCGAGTCAGGCCGGCTCGCATCGACGCTCAGCGTATTGGTCGCCTTGCCCGACGCGTCCTGCTTCACCACGGCGGCATTGTCGGTCCAGTCCATCACCGTGTGCACATCCTTGCCGGCCCGATGCTTCACCATGACCTTGCCGTCGCCGCGGACGAGCATGTAGGCGTACGTCTGTTCGGGCGCGTTCAGGTTCTTGCCCATGAAGAAGATGCCGTACGCTTCGGGATGCGTCGGCGCCTTCATCTGTGTGAATGACGCAGTCGCCACGTAGCGCCCCGTCATCATGTTGGTGGGCTTCCAGTAGATGGCGGCAGGTCCGGACGTGACGTGGAAGCCGGTCCCCATCGTGACGAATTTGGCGTCGGCCAGCTTCGTGTTGTCGCGATCCGTGCGACCCGTCCAGCCCGCGGGCAGCACGCCGCCCTCGGCCTTCTTGTCGGGATCGTGGTTCATCGACTGCGATGACAGAGGAGCGGCCGCCAGGAGCAGCAGCGAGAGCGCGGTGAGTGAAGGGCGATACATGGGACAATCTCCTGAGATGAGAGGAATCAGCTGGCGGTAGCCACTGGCCGCGGGAGCGCGCCGACCTGCTCGACGATTTCCCGTGCCTGCTGGACGTGCCGTGCTTCGTGCTTGCCGATGAACAGGATCCATCCGTACAGATCGAGATCGCCGAGTCGCGCGTGCGTTTGACGGATCGACCCCAGCTTCAATCCGTCGCCTGCTCGCATCGCCTCATGCAGCTCGGCACGTGACGTGTTCAGCTTCTCGCGTGCCTCGTCCGGTGACCAGCCGCCCGTCGGCGCCACCCGCTCGGGCGCTTCCCGGCGCTGCGACCGATCGGGAATCGCGAAGGCGTCGAGCGCAGCGAGCACCGAGTGCGACTCCGTTTCCTCGGGATGGCCTGCGGCACGCGCTGCCTCGACGCCGCTGGCGATCACCTGCGCGCAGCTGTGCTCGACCCGGTAGAGGTGCTCGAGCAGATCCACGACCGACCATCGGGTGGGGTTCGGTCGTTCCGCCCAGCGCTCGGGAGGGAGGGCGGACACCGCGGAGAGGAGCGCACTCCGCTGGGTGTCGACGTAGTCGAGGAGCTCGGTGAGACGAGGATGCATCGTGTGATAAGTGGCAGCTCCACGAAGCTGCCGGGTCGCGCGCCACCCCGCAAGTTTTACAACGTGCCGCCCGAATCTTTGCGGCGTCTCCGCGCGTCGAGCTCGCTCAGCGCGTGCGGCGTATCCACGTCCGACGGCATCGCCTCGTCGACGTCCACCAGCCCCAGGCCTGTCCCGAGCGACTCCAGCAGCGCCTTCGCCCCTTCATCACCTTCCAGGGCCTGAAGGGCAGGGAACGTCGAGCGTCCGAACAGGACGGGGTGACCACGTCCCTCCCGGTAGCGCGGCGCCACCGCCCTCACGTCGCCAGCGCTCCACCGCTCGCGGAGACGGCGCACGATGCCCGGCGACACGAAAGGCTGGTCGGCCAGCGCGATCACGACGGCCTCGACATGCGCCGGCAGCACGGCGATGCCGGCGCGAATCGAACTCGCGAGCCCGTCGTCGCGACGAGCATGTTCCACCGTCACGGCCGTCACTCCGGCCACGGCCATCAGCTGCGACGCCGAGTCCGGCGGCACCACGAGGAACAGCGCATCCACCTCGGCCGCGAGCGCGGCCCCGCGCCACGACAACACGGGTGCACCATGCACCAGCGCGAGCAGCTTGTCGCCGCCGCACCGGGG
>JAJAYP010000182.1 GCA_026786185.1 Gemmatimonadaceae bacterium | reverse complement strand
CGGGGGTGGTGCCGTGTCGGTATTTGGGGGGGCCGGGCCTCCGTCCTAACAAACCCCCGACGGGGGGGGGCGCGCGCCACACCCCGTCGTGTCACAGGTTCACCGTGAAACCTTACCGGCGTGATCCGCGCCCCCCGCTCTTCTTCGCCCCGCTTTTCTTCGCGGGCGACTTCTTCGCGGAGGAGTTCTTCGCCGCAGACTTCCTGGCCGGAGACTTCTTCGCGGAGGACTTCTTCGCGGAGGACTTCTTGGCCGGAGACTTCTTCGCGGGGGACTTCTTCGCGGACGATTTCTTGACCGGAGACTTCTTCGCGGACGATTTCGTCATGCCGCTCTTTCCCGCCGCCGACTTGCTGGTCGTCGAGTTCTTCATTGCGGACTTGCCGGCGGAAGACGTGCCGCTCGACGACTTGCCAGTCGATCCGAGGCCTGACGCGCCACCGGAGTTGCCGGAAACCTTGGTGGCGGGGGGGCGACCACCGCTCGCGCTGCCCATGCCGCTGCCCATCCCACCGGATGCGCCGGCGGACGATCCGCCGCTGAAGGCCGAGCCGCGGGTTACTGACGACTTGTTTCCCGGATCGGCGATGGCAGGATGCCTGGACGGCGTGACGGGAGTCTTTGCGCTTCCGCTGATGCCGGAGCCGGGGCGAGCGCCACTGCCGCCGCCCGGCGCGCCAGACGTGGGGCGACCGCTTCCACCCGACCGTGGAGCGCGAGCGACGACGAGCGGACTTTCCTCGTCATCGTCGTCACCCTCCACGACCGGCGTCGCGAGGCCGCCCTCCTCATCTTCCTCGTCGGCGTCGTCGGTGCTGTCCCAGAGGTCGTCGCTGTCGTCCTTGTGCGTCGTCCAGCCGCCGTCCTCTTCATCATCGTCGTCGTACGACGAGGCACCGCCACTCCCCCCGCCACTTCCATAGCCGAGATCGTCGCCATCGTCATCGCGATCAGAAAAGCGTAGCGATTCGTTCAACTCGTCACCGCGCGGCATTACCGCCTCCTCAAGAGATGGGACAGTCGGACCCAGGTGCCATCGTGATATCGCGGCGCGGCCCGCGCGCCGCCGCTGCACGACGTGTGCCCCGTCGTGCGACACGGCATCTCGTCACGCCTCGTCCACCCGATCGTGCATCGTGCGGACATGCGGACCACGCGCACACAGTGAGCTTGTAAGGCAATGCGCGGAGTCCGTCAAGCGGATTCCGCGCATGTCCGGCGCGTGCGCACCACCAGCGTGCGAATCAGTCGCCTGCCGCGGGCTCCGGCATTGGCTGCCGCGGACCGACGAGCGACCGCTGGTCGCGCGAATCGCCCGCGATACGCGCCGTAGCCCAGCTCCCGAGGTCGTCGAGGAAGGTGTACATGACCGGCACGACGAAGAGCGTGAGGAGGGTGGAGGTGATCAGCCCGCCGATCACGGCCCGGGCCATAGGGGCTCGCGCTTCCGCGCCCGCGCCAATGGCCAGGGCAAGTGGCATCATGCCGAAGATCATGGCCACCGTCGTCATGACGATGGGGCGAAGCCGGATGCGCCCCGAACTCAGCAGCGCGTCCGCGCGCGTGTGCCCTTCGCCGCGCAACTGGTTCGTGAAGTCAACGAGCAGAATGCCGTTCTTGGTGACCAGCCCCATGAGCATGATGATCCCGATCATGGTCATCACGTTCATGTTGCCACCTGTGAACAGCAGCGCCAGCGCGACGCCGATGAAGCTGAGCGGGAGGGCGATCATGATTGCCAGCGGCTGGAGAAAGGATCCGAAGAGCGACGCGAGGATGAGGTAGATGAACACCACCGCGAGGAGCAGCGCGCTCAGCACGTAGCCCTTGGTCTCCTCCAGATTCTGCACGTCGCCCGTGAAGACGGCGTGATAGCCGGGCGGCAGTCCGATGTTCTCGATCGCCTTCCGCACGCGGTCGGCGACGTCGCCCATCGCGTACCCGGGCAGCACGCCGGTGGAGAGCTGGACCTGCTGCTCGAGCATCCGTCGCTCGATCTGCTGCGGCCCCACGCCTGCGCGGACCTCCGCCACCTGCGACAACGGCACCATCGAGGGCAAGCCGCTCCGCGAGTCGGTGTATGAACTCGCCACCGGGAGCGACGACACATCCTCGGCCGACCCTCGAAGCGAGTCGGCGAAGATCACGACGACGTCGTGCGAGTAGCCCTGGGGATCCTCCCACGTGGTGGCGCGCTGGCCATTGAACAGTGGCTGCAGCGTGGAGGCCACGCTTCCCACGCCGAGCCCGGCGCGCCACGCTTCCTGCCGGTCGATCCGCACGTCGAGTTGCGGGATGTCGCCATCCTCGCTGGAGTTGGGTTCGGCCACGCCCGGCACCGACTTGAGGGCATCGAGTGTTCGCGCGGCGGCCAGCTTGAGCCGCGACGCTTCCGGCCCCTGCACGTTGACGATGATCGGCTGCCGGAAGCCGCCGAAAATCGACCGCTGGCCCATGATGGACGGGCGCACTCCCGGAATTGCGCGCAGCTTGCCACGCAGGTCGTTCTGGATCTCCGCCAGAGAACGCGCGTGTCCATGCTTGAGGGCCACGAAGACGCTGCCCTGGTTCGGTGTGCCGCGGAAGCCGCCGCCCACGGAGAGGTAGGTGTAGTCGGTCTCTGGTTGCTTGATGAGGAACGACGAGATCTCGCGTCCCTTGTCGAGCGTGTACTCGAGCCGCGACCCCGGCGGAGTACGAAAGCTCACCGTGAACTCGTCTCCGTTCACGTCGGGCATCCAGGTGAAGCCGAGGCGAGGAATGATGACGAAGCTCGCCACGATCGTCGCCGCGGCGGCAGTGAGCACGATGAGGCGGTGCGAGAGCGCCCAGCCCAGCCAGCGTGGATAGCGATCGGCGACGCGCTCGAACCAGTCGTTGAACCCGAAGGCGACGCGCCGGATGACGTTGGCCTTCTTCCGCTGCGCGCGCATGTGGTCTCCACCGTCATCCACGGCGTGCTCCACCTCGGGATCCGCCCACTTGCTGGACAGCATGGGGTCGAGCGTGAAGCTCACGAAGAGCGACACGAGCACGGCGAAGGCGACGGTGACGCCGAACTGGAAGAAGATCTTGCCGATGATCCCGCCCATGAATGCAACGGGAATGAACACGGCCACCACCGCGAAGGTGGTGGACATCACCGCGAGGCCGATCTCGCTCGTCCCTTCGCGCGCGGCGTCGTCGTGGGTCTTTCCCATCTGCAGGTGCCGCACGATGTTCTCGCGCACGACGATGGCATCGTCGATCAGGAGCCCGATCGCGAGCGACAGCGCGAGCAGCGTCATCGTGTTGAGGGTGAAATCCAGCACCCACATGATGAAGAAGGAGCTGATGATCGAGATGGGGAGGGTGAGCCCCGTGATGACGGTGGATCGCCACGAGTTGAGGAACAGGTAGACGATCATGACGGTGAGGATCGCGCCCAGCACGATCGACAGCTCCACGTCGGCGAGCGACTCGCGAATGCGGCGCGAGTCGTCGCGGAGGATCGTCAGCGTGATGTCCTGTGGAAGCTGCCGCTCCACCTCGACCACCATGGCCTTCACGGCATCGGCCACTTCGACCGTGTTGGCACCCGAGATCTTGAGCACCTCGAGCGACACCGCCGGCGCGCTGGAACTGTCGCGGAAGATTTCGGCCGCCGTGCGCCTGTTCTCCGCCCCGTCGACGACGGTGGCGACGTCGCTGATGCGGATCGGCGTGCCCGCGCGCACGGTAACGGGAATCTCACCGAACGACAGCGGGTCCACGATGCGCCCGGTCACCCGGACGAGCCGCTCGGTCACGCCGCCTTCGATGCGGCCCGCGGGCACGTCCTGGTTCTCGCGCTGGAGCGCGGCGGTGAGCTGCGACGGCGACAGGCCGTAGGCTCGCATGGCGGCCGGATCCACCTGGACGCGAATCTGGCGCGAGTTGCCGCCGACGATGTTCACTCCACCCACGCCGGAGATCGACTCGAGCCGCGTCTTGATGACATCGCTCGCGAGGTCGGTGATCTCCCGGATCGGCCGCTCGCTCGACGTGAGCGCAATCGCCATGATCGGCGAGTCGTTCGGGTCGAAGTGCCGGATGACGGGATCCTGGATGTCCTGCGGCAACGTGCGGCGGATGCCGGCCACCTTCGCCTGCACATCCTGCTGCGCCACGGCGATGTCGACCCCGAGATTGAACTGGAGCCGGACGATCGAGGTGCCTTCCGACGAGGTCGAGCTGATTTCCTTGACGCCCTGGACCGTGTTGAGCGTTTCCTCGATCGGCTTGGAGATCTCGCGCATCATCACTTCGGGCGATGCGCCGGGATAGCTCGTCTGCGCGATGACGATGGGATACGTGATGTCGGGGTATTCGTCGATCGCCAGCCGGTTGAAGCTGATGATGCCGAGCACCACGAGCGCCACCATCATCATGGTGGCGAACACGGGACGCTTGATCGAGATGTCGGAGAGGAACATCGCTCGTGCCTTCTGCTGAGGGATCGGTGCCGAAAGGTCGGGTACGCGGTGTCGCTACTGCCGTCGGCCGCGCGGATCCTGGCCGGCGATGGTCACCTGCATGCCGCGTCCGAGAATGCCGACGTTGCCGACGATCACACGTTCGCCCGCCTGGAGCCCGTCGGTCACCTGCGCGACGCCTCGTCGTTCGTCCACCGCGCCCAGTTGCACGGGCGCGATGTTGATGGTCTTGCCATCGATGCGATAGACGAACGGCTTGCCGTCCTCCTGCGACTGGCGCAGCGCTGCTGTCGGAATGGAAATGACGCCGGTCAGCGTCCGGCTGACGACACGACCGGTGGCGAAGGTGCCACCACGAATCGTTCCGCCGGCGTTCGGGACCTGCACGAACACCGTGACGGCGCGCGTCGCGGGATCGATCGTCGGACTCACGCGGGCCACCCGCCCGTCGAACTGGCGGCCATCGGCGACAAAGTGCACGATCTGACCGCTTCTCAACGTGGTGGATTGCCGAGCCGGCACTGCGGCCGCCAGCTCGAGCACATCATTGCGCACGATCGTGAACATCGCCGCGCCTCTGCTCAGGTGTTCGCCAGGCTCTACCACCCGCGCGCTCACGATGCCGGATGACGGGGCAACGACGCGGGTGTCGCGCGCCTGCGTTCCCGTGGCACTGACGCGCGCATCGGCGGCGGCGACGCGCGCGCGCGCCGACGCGACAGCCTGCTGCGAGTTCTTGAGCACCTGCTGCGCGATGGCGCCCGCCTTGAGCAACTGCACGTTCTGCTCGAGCGTCCACTCCGCATTCGCGAGGTCCGATTGTGCCGCGGCGCGATCGGCCTCGGCGCTCCGGCGCCCGCTCTCCTGTTCCACCGACTCGAAGCGCGCGAGCAGTTGACCCCGACCGACCTGTTCCCCTGCGCGCACGTACACACCCAGCAGGTCGCCTTCGAGGCGCGCCCGCACATCGATGGTCTCGATGGGATTGAGATCGCCGGTCAGCGCGACGCCATCCTCGATCGTGGTGGTGACCACCGTCGCGACATCGGTCGCGGCGAGCGTCACCGAGGGAGCGGGACGTCCACCCGCACCGCCCGGACGCGCCGCGCCGGGACCGCCCGTGGCTGGCCTCCCGCCCGCCGCTGGCGCGTTCGCGGCCGGCGAGCCCTTGGCATCGGTGGAGCATGCCGCGATACCGAGCCACGTGCACGCGAGGACAGCTCGGCACAGCACGAGCGGAATGACGGACGAACGACGATCGGAAGTCACGGCACGAACCTATTGCGGGGCCGACGGCGCACTCGCCGCCGACGGAAGGGGGATCGGACGGCCAAGCGCACGCGCGAGGTCGGCCGATGCGAGAACGAGATCATACGTGGCACGCGCCTCGGTGCTCTGGGCAGTGAGCAGCGCGAGCTGCGCATCGGACACTTCGAGCTGTGTGCTCAGCCCGCGCGCGTAGCGCAGCGTGGCGAGCCGAAACGCTTCGTCCGCCTCGGCCGCGTTCTGCTGGCGCGCGGCGAACACCGCGCGTGAGCGCCGCAGTTCCGCGCGCGCGCGCGCGGCATCCAGAGACACGGCTTCGCGCTGCTGCTGAAGCTGGAGCTCGGCAAGTCGGGCCTGCGCGCGAGCGAGATCGACGTTGGATCGTACGCGGAAGCCGTCGAACACCGGTACGGAAAAGTTGAGGCCCGCCTGCCGGTCGGAGAAGAAGCCACCATTCTGGCAGCGCTGCGTGGCAGGCGCGTTGGGCGCGCAATTGTCCGGCGAGAGGCTGCCGCGTGTCGTGGGAAAACCCTGACCGGGTGGCGGAAAGGCCTGGTAACCGGATTGAAAGAATGCCGTCAGCGTGGTAAAATCGTCGGCGCGGGCAACGCGCACGCCGAGCTGCCGAGCCGCGAGATTCAGTTCCGCGGATCGGATGGACGCGCGCTGCGCCACCGTGATGGTGTCGTCGATGGACGCGAGCAGCGCCGCGGCGAAGGCCGGGTCGATCCGGCTGACCAGCTCCACCGGCTGCGACACGGGCAGGTTGAGCACGCGCTTGAGATCGAGGAGCGCGAGCTCGCGGTCGCTCTGCGCGGAGATCGTGAGCGGCTCGATGTTCGCGCGCTCGACGCGGGCGCGCAGTACATCGTACCGCGCCGCCTGGCCGGCCCGCTCGAACTGCTCCACCTGCGTCACGCGGCTCGTCGCGAGCGCGAGATTCTGCTGCTGCAGCACCGCGATGCGATCGACGAACAGCGCCTGGAGGTAGGATCGTTGCACGATGAGCGTGACGTTCGCCCGCTGTTCGCGCTCATCGAAGCGGGCTGCCTCGCGCAACACGTTGCCGGCCCGCGCAGCGGCGAGCAGCCGGCCGCCCTGAAAGAGTGTCTGTGAAAGATTCGCGTTGGCGGTATAGGTGTTCGGCTGGTTGAACACTGCGCCAACCGCCTGCCCGCGCGCGCTCTCGTAGACGTGCAGGTAGGAACTGCTCACGCGCAGCTGCGGCAAGGCATTGGCGCGCGCCACGCCGTACTGCGCGTCGGCGACATCCACCAGGGCGGACGCGACGCCGAGCTCGTCACTCTGGCGGAGTGCGATCGCGACGGCGTCGTCGACCGTGAGGCGCACCGTATCCCGCGCGACGTCGACGCTCGCCGATTGCGCCGAGGCCATGGCCGGAAGCGCCATGAGCACGGTGACGAGGGCGAAACGACGGGTACGGCGTCGGCTGAAACGGACAGGTCGTGGCATCGCGTGTAATACGTCCTGCCGACGCGCGCTGTTGGAGACGAGGCATCGTTCTCCCGTGTCGACATCATCCGGGAACGCTCGATGCACGGGCCGGGTTCCTTGCAATCACCTTCTTTCACGCGGGGGCGCGCACATGTCGAAAGTTCTCATCCTGTTCTACAGCCGAACCGGCAACACCGCCGCGCTCGCCGACGCGATCGGCGAGGGCGCCAAGTCGGTCCGGTTCGCCGAGGTGGATATCCGGCGAATCGATGACCTCGCGCCCGCGAGCGAGCGCGACTCGATCCCGGACTGGAAGAGCAGTCACGAAGCGCTCGCCGCGAGGTATCAGACGTTCACGGATGTGAACGCGCTGACGGAATACGACGCGATCATCCTTGGCTCACCGACGCGATACGGTATCATGTCGGCAGAGTTGAAGAATGTGCTCGACCAGACCGGCCCGCTCTGGGAGAAGGGGGCACTCGTCAACAAGGTCGGTGCGGCCTTCACGTCGGTGGCGACGCAGCACGGTGGTCACGAGACGACGCTGTGGTCGATCATGACCCCGATGGCGAATCTCGGCATGATCCTCGTTCCACCCGGTTACAGCGATGCGGTGATGTTCGCCGGCGGGAGTCCGTACGGCGCAACGGCGACTACGGGCGGGGGCGCGCCGGGCGCGGCCGATCTCGCCGCAGCACGGCACCAGGGCAAGCGCGTGGCGGAGGTGACCGGCTGGATCACCCACGCACGGTCGCACAAGTAGCAGGCGGGCGGTGGCGCATCGGAGCCGTTCCGGTGCGCCCCCTCGCAACGGGTTGGCGCATGCGAAACCGCCGCCGAGCGCCGCTGGTGCTCAGGCGTGCAGGTCGTCGATGAACGTGAGTGTCTTCCGACGCAACACCACTTTCTTGAGCGCCATGAACACGTCGGGGTCGAGCAGGCGACCGAGTTCATTCTGCTCGAGATAGGCGATGGTCTCGCGACGGTCCATCGCCTCGCGGAACGCCCGCCGCGACGTGAGCGCGTCGAACGCATCGCAGGCGGCGAGGATGCGACCGCCGATGGTGATCTGATCGCCAGCGAGGCCGCGCGGATATCCGCCGCCGTCGCGAATGCCGATCTTGCCGACGTCGTGCAGCCGACCAGCGAGGCGCACGTTCTCCACGATGTCGGCGTCGAGACCCATCTCCTCGGCGATCGAGGCCGCCTGGTCAGCGACGCGGCTCGAGTGCCCGCGGAGGTAGACATCCTTGGCGTCCATGGCGTTGATGAGCGTCTCGGCCACGCCGATGGTCAGCGCGTGCAGCGCGGCCTTCTCCTTCTCGAGCTCCGAGGTACGAGTCGCCACCTCTTCGCGGACGTGCAGCTCCACGCGGCGACGCTCGATCTCGAGCTGGCGGCGGTGAGTGGAGCGCTCGACGGCAGCCTGGAGGTCGATGAGTTCGATCGGCTTGACGAGGTAGTCCATCGCGCCGTGCGACAGGGCATCGGTGGCGGTGGGCGCGTCGTTCACCGCGCTCAACATGAGAATGGCCAGGTCGGCATCGAGCTGCAGCGCCTCGGGCACGACCTCCAGGCCGGTCATGCCCGGCATGCGGATGTCGCACACGATGACCATGAATCGCTGGCGCTCGAGCATGACGAGGGCGGCGATGCCGGATTCGGCCACCTCCACCTCGTAACCGCGCGTGCGCAGGAAGCGCGCGAGCGCGGTGCGAATCGTCTCTTCGTCGTCCACGATCAGCACGCGCGGCGGCGCGGGGGCGGACGCACGGGGAATGAGGCTCGGTTCGGCACGCCGCGGCAACTTTAGGGTGGTCCGTTGGGCGGACCGTGCTCACGCGGGCTGCTATTTCCGTCGCAGGGCCGCTACGGCCGCATCGATATCGTTGCGGTGCAGCAGATACTCCGGCAACGCCACGCTTCGCTCTCGCGCTTCCACCGATCGAAGGCGCACGTCGAACTGCTGGGCATGGGGCTCGTTGCCGGCCATCCGTGCGGCCTTGGCCCCGAGAATGAGGCCGAGCAGGTGGGTGGGCCGCACGCGGAGAATGGAATCGGCCTGCGCTCGCGCCAGCGTCGAGTCGCCACCGACCTCGCCAATGCGGCCGAGATCGTAGCGCTGGTCGAGGTTGAGGGGGGCGAGCATCTCGTAGGCCGCGATCGCCATGGGCAGGAAGGTCGCGACGCTTTCCGTCCGCCCGGCCTCGGCCTCGGTCATGATCCGATCGTACAGTCGTTCGGCGCGCTGTGCGGGGGTGAGCTGGCTGATGTCGGGCGCGCGCGGCATGGCGCCGGGTGGAGCGGCGCCCGGGGCGGTGATCGTGGTGGTGCCCTGCGCGTTCGCGCCGTCGAGCACATCCGTGGTACCGGCGGGCCGGTCTCCGAAGCGCTGGCCCGCGACGAGCGCGATGAGCGCCACGAGGGCGATTGCCGCGACCACCCATGGCATGGCGGTGCCGGCACCCGGTGTTGCGCGGGCCGTTGCCGCGCCGGCCGGCGTACCACAGCGATGACAGAAGCGCGCTCCCACGGTCATCGGGGCGGCGCAGCTTCCGCAGGTCGCGCCGGCGAGGGCGGTGCCACAGCTGGAACAGAAGCGGCCGGCAGCCGAGGCGCCGCAGGAAGGACAGGCGGCAGCGCCGTCGGGAAGCGAGGGAGTCGTCACGCTGGCAAGATAACCGAGAACTACCGGTGAACCGTGAACCGTGAACCGTGAACCGTGAACCGTGAACCGTTCACGGTCAATTCTGGTGGTTGCCGCCCGGTTGGCTGATCTGCTCCACCGTCTTCTCCACTTTTGCCGGATCATTCGCCTTGCGAGCGAGGTCGGCCTGCGAGACCACGCCGACGAGCGAGCCACGCTCGTCCACGATGGGGATGCGCCGGATCTGCTCGCGCCCCATCAACGCCATCACGGAATCGACACTGTCGTCGGGCCGAGCGGTCTTCACGCCGCCCGACATCACGTCGCGCACGGCCACGTCGGTGGTGCGCCCTTCGGCCACGTGACGAATGGCGATGTCGCGGTCCGTGACGACCCCGACGAGCCGCCCGCGCGTCTCTGCGCCGCCGACACGTTCGACGACCGGCACGATGCCCACGTCCTCCTCCTTCATGAGTCGCGCTGCCTCCGACACCGTGGAGTCGGGCGTGACCGTGCACGGGTTCTTCGTCATGAGCTCGGAGATCTTCATCGTCCTTTGCCTCGGCTATGGGTTCGCTCGGGCCCCGGGGAGCCGAGGTGAGCGAGCACGAGTGGGGCAAGCGATGTGCCGAATGGCGGGCCGGAGCGAATTGACAGCACGACGGCACCCGACGAGCATTCGCCCGTGCCTCAAACACGTGCCCTCCTCCCCGATCTCAAGCAGGCGTCGGCGAAAGACGTCCTCGAGCTCACCAGGAAGCTGAACGTCCGCTTCCTGCGCCTGCAGTTCACCGACATTCTCGGCGTCAACAAGAACGTCGAGATCCCCGCGTCGCAGTTCGAGAAGGCGCTTGCCGGCGACATCATGTTCGACGGCTCGAGCATCGAGGGATTCGTGCGGATCGAGGAGAGCGACATGCTGCTCGCTCCCGACCTTTCGACGTTCCGGATCTTTCCGTGGGGCGATCCCGAGTCCCGTGTCGCCCGGCTGATCTGCGACGTGAACCTGGCGGACGGCTCGCCGTTCTCCGGTGATCCGCGCGGCGCGCTCAAACGCGTGATCGCCGACGCCGCGTCCATGGGCTACACGATGAACGCGGGGATGGAAGCGGAGTTCTTCATGTTCAAGCGTGGGCCGAACGGGGAGACGACCACGCAGACGCACGATGTGGGCGCCTACTTCGATCTCGCGCCGGTGGACCTTGGCGAAGAGGCGCGCCGTTCGATCGTCGACGATCTGGAGCAGATGGGGTTCGAGGTGGAAGCGGCGCACCACGAGGTGGCGCACGGCCAGCACGAGGTGGATTTTCGCTATGCCGACGCACTGACGACGGCGGACAACATCGCGACCTTCCGATTCGTCGTGAAGGTCGTGGCGCAGCGCTACGGACTGGCGGCGTCGTTCATGCCGAAGCCGATCTTCGGGCAGAACGGCAGCGGGATGCACACGCACCAGTCGTTGTTCAAGGGACGCACGAACGCATTCTGGGACGAGAAGTCGCAGTGGGAATTGAGCCTGACGGCGCTGCACTACATCGGCGGGCTCCTGCGGCATGCACGCGGCACGACGGCGATCACGAACCCGTTGGTGAATTCGTACAAGCGGCTGGTGCCGGGCTATGAAGCGCCGGTGAACGTCGCGTGGAGCATGCGCAACCGCTCGCCGATGATCCGCATTCCCGAGCGACGCGGGCTGGGCACGCGCGTGGAGCATCGCGTCCCCGATCCGGCGGCGAACCCGTACCTCGCGCTGGCGGTGATGCTCGCCGCAGGGCTCGACGGCATTCGCATCAAGGCGGATTACCGCGAGCCGGTGAACGAGAACATCTGGGAGATGAGCCATCGCGAGAAGCGGCGGTTGCGTATCGACGACCTGCCGCACGACCTGAACGAGGCGTGCGACGAGCTGGAGAAGAACGACGTCGTGAAGGCTGCGCTGGGCGAGCATATCACGACGCACTTCCTGGCGGCGAAGCGGCAGGAATGGCGGGACTACATCACGCAGGTATCGCAGTGGGAGCTGGATAACTATTTGGCGAAGTACTGAAGAGCGGGGCGCGCCGGCGCGTACGGGGCGCGTCGCTTACGGGGCGGGCCTGCGGCCTGCGGCCGCGGCCCTTACGGGGCGGGCAGCGACGCGGGCGATCGAGCAACCCTTCTTGCGCGGCGACGTGGGTGCAGATCTCCCGACTCTACACGGAGTCGGCGAAGGTGGAGATCGAAGTAACGGCGGTGGTGGGATCCGGGCGGTAGTCCACGACCGGACAGCGATGCGCCTGGACGCGTGCGAGGGTGCTACGCGCTGCTATCGCAGCGAGCCGTCCCTCGTCATCCGCGCCCGATAGCCGACCACCAGCGGGCCATCCTGGCCGGGCCTGGTTTCGGGCCACAGGTCCAGCGTCCAGCCGGCGGCGACCTTCAGGTGCGCACCGCGTCGCGGCAAATCGGTGAGCAGGTCGATGCCGCCGACGATGCCGCCCGCCGGAATGGTGCGCAGCACGGAGTCGACCGTGGCGCCGTAGACGAGGGGAAGCGTCCGGCGCACGACGTCCTCGAACTTGTCGCGCCGTCGTGTGCGCGCCGCTGGCGTATCGAAGTCGACGATCACACTGTCACCCCCGCGCTCGGCGATGATGCTGTCGGGAAGCGTGGTTCTGCCTTCGCGCACGATGAGCGCGACCGGTGAGCGCGACGCGGGTGCCGACGCGGGTGCCGACGCGGGTGCCGACGCGGGTGCCGGAACGGGTGCGGCAACGCCTTGCAACGTCACCTCGCGCGCCTCGCGCACGCTCGACGCCACGACGCTTGCACGCGGAACGGCCTGTGCTGAATCGGGGCCCGGCTGCGCACGGAACGCGCTGGCTGCGCTCGCCCCGATGACGTAGACGCCGATCAGCCCCATGGCGGCCACGCCACTCAGCCCGAGTAGCCGTTGCTGGCGCGCACGATCGGCGTCGCGTCGCTCCTGGCGGCAGCGAAGGCAGACGGAGGTGCCTTTGCCCAGGTCGTGTGGGCAAGGGGCGGGCTGAGGAGACGTCACGGAATCGGTCCTTGGGAGGGAACGCTATCCCATGGACGACCAGACCATCGCATATGAAACAGGCTCGACAGGAAGCGAATGGCGGCCGGGGCGCCCGGGGTCGCGATCCAGGCCCTTACCGCTGCCGAGACGACAGCAGCAGCATGTCGGCGATCGCCCAGCTCGTATCGTTGGTGGCGGTGAGCGCGACGCCCACGGTATGGCCGCAGGTGGGGCCGCAGCGCCAGTCCACGAAGGCGACGGCAGAGCGGCCCGAGCGGCTGAATCCGACGGGGGACATGCGCACCGCGCCGGTGGCCTCGGCGCGCACTGGAATCACAGCACGCGCCACGCCGCGTGAGCGACCGACTCCTTCACGCGATCAATGGTTCCGCGCTGCCGGAAGGTGGCCAGGAGGATCTCGTCGGCATGCGCGATGTCGTCGGTGAACTGGCGCTCGAGCGTGGCGCCGATGCCGGCATCGAGGGTCATGAGCACCGTTTCCTCGTTGAACGAGAGCGAACGATTGTCGGCGTTCATGCTTCCAACGGCGCCCCACATGCCGTCCACGACTACCGTCTTGGCGTGCATCATGGTCTTCCGATATTCGTAGATGCGCACGCCAGCCTTCATCAGCTCCTCGTACCGCGCGCGGCCCGCATAGAGAGTGCTCTTGATATCGGTGCTCATGCCCGGAGTGAGTACACGTGTGTCCACACCTCGGCGCGCCGCGTCGGCGATCATGCGGCGAAACTCGCGATCGGGGACGAAGTAGGAGTTCGTGATCCAGAGCCGCTTGCGTGCGCTGGCGATGGTGAGGGCGAAGAACCGCTCCGCTTCGGTGCTGCCCACCGAGGGCGACCCATGCAGCAGTCCGGCGATGATGCCGCCCTCTCGCGGCTCGAGCGGCGGGAAGAGCGTGTCGCCCACGAGCAGTTCGCCCGTCGCCTCCGCCCAGCACGCCACGAACGCCGACTGGAGCTGGTGCACGCCGCGTCCGATGAAGCGCACGTTGGAATCGCGCCACTGTCCTTCGTCGCGCCCGTTGCCGTACCACTTGTCCGAGATGCCGAAGCCGCCGGTCCACCCGATGCGCCCGTCCACGCAGACGACACGGATATGCGCCCGGTTCTGCATCGTGTGCGGTGACAGCACGCTGATCGGCCGGAATGGTTCCGCGATGACGCCTGCGTCCTTGAGCGCCTGCACGTATTCCTTGGGGAACGAGCTGCCGAACGCGTCGTAGAGGAAGAGAATCCCAACTCCGGCGCGCGCGCGTTCCACGAGAATTTCGCGGAGCTCGTCGGCCATGCGGCCGGGCTCATTGTAGTACAGCTGCAGGGTGATCGATTCCCGCGCGGCTCTGAGGTCGCTCCACAGGCGCGGATAGGTCTCGTCGCCATTCATGAAGACCTCGACCTCGTGGCCTGCATGAAGCGTGGTGCGGCTCACGAGCTCGATCGCCGTCCGAAAGCCTGGCTCGTCGACAGCGGCGGGCTGGCCGTCACCGAACCGCTTCACCGCATCCACGGGGGTGCCTTTCACGGCACTCATCAATCCGATGAAGGCCATGAAGGCGACGATCATGCCGACGAGCAGGAAGGCGATGCTGGCTGGGGTCATGCGCGGGCGGCCTCGCAAGAAACGTGGCGGATCACCGGATGCCGGTGTCGTGGCTGAAACTGTTGCACCCCACGCGCCGAAGTCTCATTGTAGGAGGCCGCCGACTCCTCTCCGCTCCGCCTCCGGCGAATCCGCTACCCACGCCATCATGTTGCCACTCGTCCGCGCAACCGCGACGCTCGTCGCGATCGCACTCGCCGCCGCACCACTGTCTGCCCAGGCGCGCTCCACGCAGGCGGGCTACGTCTCGTTCGGCTTTGCACCTGGCGAGCGGGTCGCCGACATGAGCATCACCGACGTCGACGGACGGCGTGGCACTCTCTCCGGACTTGCGGGCGCGGCTGGCGCCGTGCTCGTGGTGCGGGACGCGGAGTGCCCGGTGACCCAACGCTACTCGCCCAGACTCGTGGAGCTCGAGCGGGAATACGGACCGAAGGGATACGCCTTCACCTACATCGACGTGACGCCCCACGCGGCTATCTCCGCCAAGGCTGACGCGGCGAAATACGGACTGACGGGCCGCACGATCCTGGATACGGACCATCGGCTCGTGCACGCGTTGCGCGCCACATCGGCTGCGGAGGCATTCGTGATCGATGCGCGCGGGACGCTGCGCTATCGCGGTGCGATCGACGACCAGTTCGGGATCGACTTCCACAAGAATGCGCCGACGATGAACTATCTGCGCGAGGCACTGGACCGCGCCTCGCTCGGCCGCGACATCGTGCGCCGCACGACCGAGGCGCCGGGGTGTCTGCTCCCGATCGACCGCGCCGCGAAGGGCCAGGCACGGCCGGTCACGTATCACAATCGCATCAGCCGTCTCGTGCAGGAGAACTGCCAGAGCTGTCATCGGGCGGACGGCAATGCGCCGATGCCGCTGGACACGTACCGACAGGTGGCGGATCGCCGCGCGACGATCGAGTTCATGACGAAGAGCGGGCGCATGCCGCCGTGGTACGCGCACCGGAAGGTGGGTGTGTGGGCGAACGACCGATCGCTTTCAGAACGCGACCTCGCGGACCTGCTCGCGTGGTCGCGCAATGGCGCGCCGCTGGGGAACCCCAAGGACGCACCGTCGGCGAAGAAGTGGGTGAAGGGCTGGAACATCGGCACGCCCGACGCGGTCGTGCAGATTCCCGACACCTTCCGCGTGCCGGCGCAGGGCGTGGTGGAGTACAAGTACTCGTACGCGAAGACGAACTTCGACGAGGACAAGTGGGTGACGGCGATGGAGATCCGCCCCACGGCGGCAACGGTGGTGCATCACGTGATCGTGTTCATCGAGGAGCCGGGTCGCGAGCCGGATGCGAAGAAGCGCAAGCCGGGTGATCCCGCGCCGCAGGGCGGCATCAGCGGCTTCTTCGGCGCCACGGCGCCCGGCACGCCGGCGACGATCTATCCCGAGGGCACCGCGAAGAGGCTGCCGAAGGGCGCGTGGCTCAAGTTCCAGATTCACTACACGCCCAACGGCTCGGAGCACGTGGACCAGACCCGCATCGGGTTGCTGTTCGCCGACAAGCCGGTGACGCAGGAGGTGGTGACGCGATCGGCGTTCAACACGAGATTCGAGATCAAGCCGTACGAGAAGAACCAGATCGTGACGGCGGAGATCCTGATGCGGAACGGAGGCACGCTGCTCAGCCTCTTTCCCCACATGCATACGCGGGGTGCGGCGTTCAAGTACGAACTGGTGACGCCCGACAGCCAGCGCACGACGATCCTCGACGTGCCACACTACAACTTCAACTGGCAGACGTACTACGCCTTCGCGAAGCCGCTGGAGGTACCGCCGGGATCGCGGATCGTCGCGACCGCCGGCTACGACAACTCGAAGGACAACCCGTTCAATCCCGACCCATCCAAGACGGTGAAGTTCGGGGAGCAGACGTTCGAGGAGATGATGATCGGCTACTTCGACTACCTGCCGAACCCGGCGCCGGCCGTCCCGGCGCGCGCGGACAGCGTCAGGAAGAGCAGTGGCGGCGCGGCACAGCGCTGAGGTCCGGGCGTTCGCGCTGGTGATCGTCGCGCTGGGTCTTCTCGGTGGCGCGGCGACACCGGTGGCGGCGCAGGCTCGTGCGCTCCGGGTGAGCTACTCCGTGCGCGCACTCGACAGCACCGAAGTGCGCGTGGGCGCGGGACAGGCGGTCACGCTGGTCGCCGTGTTCGCCACCTGGTGCACGACCTGCCGCAGCGAGTTCGCGACGCTCGATTCGTTGCGCAGGTCGCTCGCTACGCGCGGTGTTCGTGTCGTCGCGCTGGGGGTGGACGAGGGCGACGACACGCGCGTGCGCCGGTTCGCGGCCGCACGCGCGGGTGGCGTGCTCGTCGCCCACGATGCGTCGGGTGCCGTTGGCCGCGCATTCGGCACGGTGGGCGTGCCGGAGAGCTATCTCGTCGACGCGATGGGCGTGGTGCGGTGGCATGCGCAGGGCGAGCTACGCGGCGCGATTCCTTCGCTCCGCCGCGCGCTCGCCGTACTGCGCTGATCCGTCGCGGTCAGCGCGCCGCGACCTTCGCCTGCTTGCGTCGCGCGTCCAGCGTGAGCGAGAGCTGAACGTCGCCGTCGGGAAGGTCGGTATCACGACCCGCGTCACCGAACGGCGTGCCCCACTGCCGGAGGTCGATCGTGAGGGTGGACGTCGCAATCATGTGCCCCACGCCCGCCCAGCTCACGTCGGTGTCGAACTCGATCGGACGCGACACCTTGTTCATCGTGAGATCTCCGCGCACGCGCCAGCGTGCCGGCCCCACGCGAGTCGCACCCGCCGACTGAAAGGTGGCGAGCGGCGAACGCTCCACGTCGCTGCCCCTCGTGCGGGCGACGAACACACCGCTGGTGAGCTTTTCGTGGCTGATCACGAGCAGGCCGCTCCTGAAGTCGACCCTGCCTTCGCGGGCTCGCGCACTGCCGGACTGCACGGTCTTCCACCGGATCGACGACGCCGATGCATCCACCACGAGACTGTCGGGGCGACCGCCCATCTCGTATGCCAACGCGGAAGTCAGGTGAACAGGCGAACCGGGAATGCCCGTCGCGATGATGACGAGTGCCGCGACCGAAATCACTGTCGTCCAGACGTTGCTGCGCATGATCCACGCTCCTCGAAGTTGTCGAGCCGCCGGGCAGCGGCGGCGCATGCGCGCCCGTCGTGAGCGTGCATGAAACGAGGATGCCGAGAGCGGGCGGAATGTTATCGCGTTAACATCGAGCGTCACGCCGGCATCCCTTCCCCATGCGAGTGAGACGACGGGTGCCTGATTCGTTGCCGTCGCCCGCTCCATCGGTGTTGGAAACGGCGAAGCTCGTGACCGCGGCCCGCGCCGGCGACCGCGCCGCGTTCGGCGCGCTCTACGAACGGTACGCGCGCATGGTACATGGGGTGCTGTTGGCGAGCGCGCAGCAGGACGACGTGCAGGACCTCGTGCAGGACGTGTTCTTTCGCGCGCTTCGGCAACTACACGCGCTGCGCGAGCCGGCGGCGTTCGGTGCGTGGATCGCGACGATCGCCCGCAACGAGGCCCGTATGCATCACCGTGCCGAGAAGCCGACGGAGGAGCTGTCGCACCAGCACCCCGATCCTGGTGCCAATGAGGGGTTGGCGCCGGATTGGCCTGGCACGGACGACGTGCTGCGCGCGTTGCGCGCGGTGCCGGAACGGTATCGGGAGCCGCTCACGCTGCGGCTCGTGGAGCAGATGGGCGGCGAGGAGATCGCCGCAAGGCTCGGCCTCACGCACGGCACCGTTCGGGTGTACCTCCATCATGGACTCAGGCTCCTCAGAGAGCAGCTCGGAGCGCCACATGACTGACGACTACCTGTGGGACCGCAGTGCGACGCCCGATCCAAAGATCCAGCGGCTCGAGGCGCTGCTTCGTCCGGTGGCTCACGCGCACGCGCCGTTGCGGCGAGATGTCGTAGCATCCACGTCGCCGCGCATTCGCGTCGCCCGATGGGGGATGATTGCAGCGGGAATCCTCGTGGTTGCGGGTGGCTGGTTCGCCGCGCGTGACCGCGCGACGAGTCCATGGTCGGTGGCGACGATGCAGGGCGCGCCGGTGATACGCTCGGCGGATGGCTCGCTTGCGCGGGGCGTCGTCGCGCCGGGCGGTGTCGTCGAGACGGATGCGCGATCGAGCGCCGCGATCACGGTAGGGCGCATCGGGCGCGCCGAGCTGGGTCCCGGCTCCCGGCTTCGCCTGCTTGGCGCGGGTCCGTCGGAGCACCGGCTGAGCCTGGAGCGCGGGACGATGCACGCGTCGATCGACGCGCCGCCGCGCTACTTCCTCGTGCAGACGGCGAGCGCCCTCGCGGTGGATCTCGGATGCGTGTACACGCTCACGGTCGATGAGCGGGGGAACGGACTCCTCACCGTGGAGGAGGGCGAGGTGGAGCTCCAACACGGCGACGTACGTGTCGCGGTGCTCGCCGGCAACTCGGCCGCACTGCGAAACGGCAGCGGGCCGGGGCTTCCATTTCCCGTTCGCGCGAGCGCCGCGTTGCGCCGCGCGATCGAGGCATATGACACCGATCCCACCACCACCGGCGCACTGGATGCCGTGCTTGCTGCCGCTGATTCGCAGAGCACGATCACGCTCTGGCACCTGCTTCAGCGCGCCGATCCCGCATCGCGCGAGCGCGTGTTTGCGCGCCTCGCCGCCATCTCGCCGCCGCCCGCAGTCGTCACGCGCGAACGAATCGTGCGTGGCGAGAGTGGTGCGCTTCAGCGCTGGCGCACGGATCTTCAGCGAGCGTGGGAGATCGAGCCGCCGCTGTGGCGTCGCGCGTGGCTGGCGATGAGGAGATAGGCTCGTCCCTCGCGCCCGTATCGCCGGCACCGCAGCTTTCCCGCATGCCCGGATCAGATCAGTCCTCGCTCACGGGATCGCCCGTCGTTCATGTCGACTACCCGTCCTGGGTGGCGGGCGTTGCCGAGCGAGGCGCGGTGTATCCGGACGACGAATCGAAGATGCGGCTGGCGATTGCCGTATCTCGCGCGAACGTGGAGCACGGAACGGGAGGTCCATTCGGCGCAGCCGTATTTGAAAAAGCGAGTGGCCGCCTGGTGGCGGTCGGCATGAACAGCGTCGTGCGTCTGGGCAACTCCACGTTGCACGGCGAGATGGTGGCGTTCATGATGGCGCAGCGGGTCGTCGGGTCGTTCTCGCTCAGCGCGCCAGGCATGCCCGTGCATGAGTTGTTCACGTCGTGCGAACCGTGCGCGATGTGCCTCGGCGCCACACTCTGGAGCGGAGTCCGGCGAGTCGTGTATTGCGCGGGACGCGAGGACGCCGCGCGACACGACTTCGAGGAAGGTCCGGTCTTTCCCGCGTCGTACCGATACCTGGAGGATCGCGGCATCGAAATCGTGCGCGACCTGCTGCGCGACGAGGCGCGGGCCGTGCTGGAGTTGTATCGCACGAAGAACGGCAGGATCTACAACGGATGACCGAACGGAGCCCATGCCAGACGTGAATGCGACACGACGTATCCCGCCCCTTCCCTCGTTGAATCAGGGCAGGCTGGCCGACGTGACCGCCGACCTGCGCGAGGCGAACCTGGAGTTCGCGCGCCGGCACCCGGGCGATCCACCGGGCCGTCAGCCGGTGCACACCGTCTACGGCGGCGCGCAACTGTTCGGCGCCGACGCGGCGGCGAAGATCGGTGGCGTGGCGCGTCGTGCGATGGAGGAGTACCTGCCTACGCCGCAGTCGCTGGGCGAGATGCTCGGCATCGCCGGACATCCGGCGCTCGACGCCGTGCATGCGCGCGTGCGCGACAAGCTGGTGCGTGAGGCGGTGGAGGATTTCCGGATCGATTTCGAGGATGGCTATGGCAATCGTCCGGACGACGAAGAGGATCATCACGCCGTGGTCGTCGGCGAGGAGCTCGCGCGCGGCATGAAGGAGGGGTCGCTGCCCCCATTCATCGGCATGCGGGTGAAGCCGCTGAACGAGGAACTGCGGCTGCGCAGCATGCGCACGCTGGATGTTGTGCTCACCACGGTGGTGGAGCGGGCGGGAGCGCTGCCCGACCATTTCGTCGTGACGATTCCCAAGGTGACGACGGCCGAGCAGGTGAGCTATACGGCGGAGGTCCTGCGCCAGATCGAGAAGACGCTTGGGCTGGCGCAAGGATCACTGCGGTTCGAAGTGATGGTGGAGACGCCGCAGATCATTCTCGATCACGAGGGGCGGTCCCTGTTGCCACGACTCGTGGAGCTCGCGGAGGGAAGGCTTGCCGGCGCGCACTTCGGCACGTACGACTACACCGCGTCGCTCAACATCACGGCTGCGCATCAGCGAATGGGTCATGTCGCGAACGACTTTGCCAAGCACGTGATACAGGTGACGCTCGCTGGCACGGGCGTGTGGCTGTCCGACGGGTCGACGTCGGTGCTTCCGGTGCCAGTGCACCGCGCTGAGCCGGGCGTCGCGCTGGATGCGGCGCGCCAGGCGGAGAATCGCGCGGCCATGCAGCAGGCGTGGCGGCTCCATTACCACGACGTGCTCCACTCGCTCGAAGGCGGATTCTACCAGGGATGGGACCTGCATCCGGCCCAGCTCGTGACACGATATGCGGCGCTGTACCTCTTTTTTCTGGATGGCATCGACGCCGCTGGCGCACGGCTGAAGAACTTCGTGGAGAAGGCGGCGCAGGCGACACTCGTGGGCAACGTGTTCGACGACGCGGCCACGGGGCAGGGGCTGCTCAACTTCTTTTTGCGCGGGATCAACTCGGGAGCAGTGACCGAAGCGGAAGCACTCCGGATGACCGGATTGACGGACGATGACTTTCGCGGGCGTTCGTTCACCCGGATCATGAGCGCGCGCACCGGCGCGGGCGTGGCAGCGGCGCATTGACGCCGGCCCTGTGGGAGCTGTTCGACCTCGCGGCACGCTGGGTTCATGTGATTGCCGGCGTGATGTGGGTGGGCAACTCCATGCTGTTCAACTGGCTCGATCGCACGCTTGCGCCTCCGTCGCGGGCTGGTGACGGACTGCAGGGCGAAAGCTGGCTGCTCCATAGCGGGGGCTTCTACTTCGTCGAGAAGACGCAGTTGGTCGGGGAGCCGCTGCCCCTCACGCTGCACTGGTTCAAGTGGCAGGCGTACATCACGTGGCTGAGTGGCGCGGCGCTGCTCGCGGCGGTGTACTACGCGGGCGGGCGGGCTGCGCTCACCGATCCGACTATTGCGGAGTTGAGCCACGCGGCGGCCATCGCGGTCGGTATCGGTGCGATCGTGGCTGGCGTGACCATCTACGAGATCGTCCAGCGCGCGATCGGTCCGCGCGCGCCGACGCTCGGCAACGCGATTCTTCTCGTCGCCTTCGCGGGTATCGTTTACGCGCTCACCCACCTGCTGAGCGGCCGAGCGGCCTTCCTGCACGTCGGCGCGATGCTGGCGTCGATCATGGCGGGGAACGTGGCGATGACGATCGTGCCTTCGCAGCGTGCTCTGGTGAAGTCGGTGGCCGGACAGGGTCGCGCCGATCCCGCGATTTCGGCCCGGGCGAAGCGCGTTTCGATCAACAACAACTACATCACCTTCCCGGTGATCGCGCTGATGGTGAGCGCGCACTTTCCGTCGTTGTACGCCAATCGATCGAGTTGGGTGGTGCTCCTGATCATCGTCGCGGCGGGAGCAACGGTAAGGCATCTCATGAACGTGCGCTTCACGACGCCGTGGTGGCGCGGGGCGCTGGCGGGCACCGTGGTCGCGACGGCTGGCGCGCTGTGGGCCATGCTCGCGATGGAATCATCGTCGGCCGCGAAGCGGATGTCCGCGGCGGTCGATGATGTGCCCCGCGTCGTGACCTTCGCGGACGCGCGCCACGTGATCGATCG
>JAJAYP010000181.1 GCA_026786185.1 Gemmatimonadaceae bacterium | reverse complement strand
GCTCTGCGCGCTCCGAGGTAAAAAAACAACACTCGTGCCAGCATGATTTCGGTTACCGGCCCTAGGCCAGCGTCGCGATCCGTTCGCCGAGCGCGTCGCACTCCGCCCGCGCGCCGAGTCGCTCGAAGATCGCCAGCGCGGCGCGCGCGTCGTCCAGCGCGAGCGCGCGCTCCGCTCGACGCACCCGGACGTCGACCCGGTCGCGCAGCACTTCCGCCTCGTTCAACGCATGCCCATGCGCGCGTGCGATCTCCAACGCTCGTGAGAACGACAGCAGCGCGTCGTCGTACCGTCGCTGTGCGGCGCACGCCGCCCCCACCACGCGCAGCGCATCGGCTTCGTTGAGCGGATCGCCCAGCTGCTGCAACTCGTCAATCACCAACCGTGCCGTGGTCTCGGCGAGCGGCGCATCGCCGCGCCGCAGCGCGATCTCCGCGCGCCCCGTCCGGCTCATCGCGGCGAGACGAGGTACGTTGCTTCCCGTGGCGTATCCGATCGCGCGCAGCTCGTGCTCGTCCGCCTGTTCGAGATCCCCGGTGGCGCGAAAGGTGATGGCGATGTTGTGATGCACGTTGGCCAGCCGCTGTGGCTGACCGATGCGTTGCAGGGTCGGGATGGCAACCCGATAGTGCGACAACGCGACGTCATGCCGGCCCTGCAGGTTGGCGATCGCGCCAAGGTTGTTCGTCGCCTGCGCGAGCAGGAGTTGGTCGTCGTCCTCAGTGGCGAGGTCCAGCGCGACGTGCAGCGCGGCGTTCGCCTCCTCGAGATCACCGAGGGCGAAGCAGGCGACTCCCATCATGTTCACCGCTCTCCGATACAGCCCTCGGTCCGTGCCGGGAGCGGCGTCGGGCACGATGGCGTGCAGCAGGACGAGCGCCCGCCGCTCCTCGCCAAGGTACAGGATCGCCTCGGCCAGGAGCACCGCCTCCTCGGTGAGGCCGGGATGCTCGCCGACATGCGGCGACAGCATCGACGCCACGTCGCGCCACGCGCCCGCCGCGGCGCGCTGGCGCGCCGTCGTGAGCAGGGATGATGGCAAGGGAAGCATGGCGTCTCGGGAAGTGTGCGCCTACCACATCAGCGCATAACCGGTGAAGCCGCCAAGCTGCGTGTCCACTTCCCTCACCGACGCCGAGACCGTGCTCGACATCTTGAACCAGGATTGGAACGGCGCCTCCTGACGCCATACGCTGAGCGCCGAGAGCAGGACGAGATCGGCCGCGTCCACCTTGCCGTCGTAGTTCAGGTCATCGCCGCACGCCGCGAAGGAGATCTTCAGCCGGGGCTCGTCGCTCGACGCGAACCGAAGTCCCGACGGCTGCAGCTCGATGATGAAGTGCATCGGGTCGGTGACCGTCAGCGTGATGAGCACCGAGTCGCCGATTGCGATGGCGGTTCCGTTCGGCCGCTTGTCGAGCGACCCCGTCCCCAGGCGGAACTCGAGGAACTTCGTGGAGTCGGTGCGCCCGGCGCGTGGACGATACCAGATGTCGACGCCCGAGACCTTCCCCTTCACGGCGTAGAAGCTCGTCGAGGTCGTGGCGAGCGGCGGTGTGCCGTACGGCGCGGCGAGCAATCGCAGGTCGGTGGAGACGCGCTCGTTCACGCCGTCGGGCGCGGTGGGATCGGAGCACGAGAGCGCGGCGAAGATGACCAGCGCGAGTGCACTCGGGTGGGGACGTCGAAGCGGCATGCGAAGACCCTTCATCGGGGAGTGGAGGTGCGGCGTGTCGCGTCGATCGCGTCATCGGTGCCATCGTCGTCCACGTCGGCAGTCGCTGCACCGAGCAGCCGGTGCAATCGCGGTCGGGAGATGCCGAGCCGGCGAGCGGCCTCTGTCTTGTTGCCGCCGCAGAGGTCGAGCATCCGCGCCACGGCGGCGCGGTTGAGATCGGCGAGCGTGGTCGGGAAGGGAAGCGACTCGCTCACCCGGTCATTGTGCACCGGCTCGGCGACGTCGCTCGCCTCGATCACGGCGCCGTTGGACAGCAGCACCGCGCGCTCGATCGCGTTGCGCAACTCGCGCACGTTGCCTGGCCAGCGCCGATCGCGCAGCGCCCGGACGGCCGCGGGTGACAGGGCGAGCGGCGCGAGGTCGTACTCGCGCGCGAAGCGGGCAAGAAAGTACGACGCGATCGTCAGCATGTCGTCGTGCCGGGCGCGCAGCGCGGGCAGCTCGATCGGGACGACGTTCAACCGGTAGTAGAGATCCTCCCGAAACTCGCCGCGTCGGACGGCGCTCGCGAGGTCCACGTGCGTGGCGGCGATGAGCCGCACCTCGAACGGGATCGCCCGCGTTCCACCCACTCGCCGGATGACGCGTTCCTCGAGCGCGCGGAGAATCTTTCCCTGGAGCGGGAGGGCGAGGTGACCGATCTCGTCCAGAAACAGCGTGCCGCCGTCGGCCAGCTGCATCAGGCCCGGCTTGGATCCCACCGCGCCGGTGAACGCGCCTCGCTCGTGCCCGAACAATTCGCTCTCGAGCAGGTGCTCCGGGATCGCCGCGCAGTTCACATCCACGAATGGGGCGTCGCGCCGGGGACCGTTGTAGTGAATCGCGCGCGCGAGCAGTTCTTTGCCGGTGCCCGTCTCGCCCGTGATGAGAATCGTCACCGTGGGGCGCGGAATCACTCGCGCCGCACGCTCGAGCGCGGCGTGAAGCGCCGGACTCTCACCGAGAATGCCGTCGAAGTGCAGCTTGCCCCGCTCGGCATTCGCGAAGGCCGCTGCGTCGGCATCCGCCTTCAGCCGCGCCGCGCTGTCGCGCAACCACGACGCGAGATGCGGCAAGTCCTGCGGCAGCGCGAAATAGTCGTCAGCGCCGGCCCGTACCAGCGCCGCGGCGAGCCGATGATCCGGCACCGCGCCCACCGCTGCGACGAGCCGCACGTCGCGCGGCATTTGGCGGAGCGCTCCCTCCAGGAGTACTTCGTCGCCCGCCGCCGACACGATGGTTACCACGCCGCGGCGCGGCTCGAGATCCGCCGGCTCGGCGGCCCGCACGAGCGAGAAGCCGTGCGCCGCCGCCAGGCCGGCCCACTCGGCATGGAAGGAATCGGTGAGCGCGAGAATACGAAGGTCGGCCACGCGCGACGGGAGTGACGAGAGGAAGGGACGGGCTGGTGCCCACACCCCAACATTCATCGGGGAGGGACTGTCGGCCAACCGCATCGCGTGCACCCCCCATGGTCGCTGAGCTGTCCGGTGCTCGATCCACTCGGATCTGGGCAGGACGAGTGCCGTGGTCGAGCGGGGGGTAACGCAGGTACAACATGTGGCTGTGCAACGACTTGAATCAGTACGGCGAACCTGTGTCGGCCAGCGTGCGTATCGAATCGTTCCGGAAATGTATCGCCTCGTGACTCTCGCTCACCCTGCGGTGCTCCCGGTCCTTCCGCGCAGGGCGTCCAGTTGCCGGCCCAGTAGCGCCGGATCGTCCGCTGGCAACTCGCACGCGTACGCGCGACAGACGTAGGCAACCGGTTCCACACCACCACGATCCTTCAGCAGTGCAATCCCCTTGGCCGCGCGGCCTTCGCCCCCGGCGAGCACGAGCGAGGGCACATAGCGGTTCGCCACCTCGCGCGCGAATGAACCGAATGCGCCGTCGCCGGGGTCGCCGGCGATGGCCACTTCCACCGCACCGCGAACCGCCATGTCCGCGGCACCCAGTGCATGTCCGAACGCGGTGGGGTAACGCGCCATGGGCTCGGCCAGCGTCTCCAGCAGGTAGCGCGCGCGCTCGGTGTACTCGCTCTCGGCGAGCAGGTCGCCGAGCAGCAGGCAGAGCTCGGCCGCGAGCGAGCTGCCGCTCGGGATTGCATTGTCGGTGACGTCTCTCGGCCGCGTGACGAGCACCTCGGCATCATTGGCGGTATCGAAGAATGCCTGCGTGCCAGCGTCCCAGAATCGCAGCATGATCGCGTCGGCCAGCGTGCGCGCACGATCGAGCCAGATGCGATCGAAGGTGAGCTGATAGAGGGCGTGCGCGCCGAGCGCCACAGCGGCGTAGTCCTCCAGGAAGCCGGGAATCTTCGCCACGCCGTCCTTGTACGAGCGCAGCACCCGGTCTCCGCGCACCAGGGTGCGGAACAGGAACTCGCCATTCCGCACGGCCATCGCCCGCAGTTCGGCGTCACCGAATGCGCGCGCCGCCTCGGCGAGACCGCGAAGCATCAATCCGTTCCAGCCGGCGAGGATCTTCTCGTCGCGCGCCGGCCGCACGCGGCGCTCGCGCGCGTCGTACAGGATGCGCGTCGCGCGGTCGATCGCGGTGCGCAACTCGGAGGGCGTCACGCCCTGTTCGTCGGCGACGTCGGCTGGATCGCGCGGCACGAACAGGATGTTGCGCCCCTCGAAGTTGCCGTCGGCGGTCACGCCCCAATATGTCCTGACGAGGTCGGCATCCTCGCCGAGCAGGGTGTCCAGCTCACCGGCGTCCCAGACGTAGTACCGGCCTTCGTGGCCCTCGCTGTCAGCGTCGAGCGACGAGTAGAACCCGCCATCGGGCGAGGTCATCTCGCGAGCGAGCCAGCCGATCGTCTCCTCCGTGACGCGCCGGAACTCGAGCTCCCGCGTCGCCTGCCACAGGTTGGCTCCGAGCCTCACGAGGAGCGCGTTGTCGTACAGCATCTTCTCGAAATGCGGCACCAGCCAGTACGCATCCACGCTGTAGCGCGAGAAGCCGCCGCCCACCTGATCGTAGATCCCTCCGCGCGCCATGGATCGGAAGGTGTGCGTCGCCATCTCCAGCGCCTGTGCCTCGCCCGTGCGCGCCCACTGCCGCAGCAGGAAGTCCAGCGTCATGGTGGGTGGAAACTTGGGGGCGCCATCGAATCCGCCGAATCGTGGCTCGTACCGCTGGACGAGCGACGACATCGCGCGCGAGAGGAGCGCCTCGTCGAGCGCACCGGTGGGGCGGGTGCGCTCGGTGCTCTGCGCGTACAGATCGCGCATGGAGGCGGTGGTCTTCGTCACGCTGGCCTGCTTGTTGGCCCACGCATCCGCCACGCCGCCGAGCACGCGAGGAAAGCCGGGCATGCCCTGCCGATCCTCGGGAGGGAAGTAGGTGCCCGCGTAGAACGGCTCGCCCTCTGGCGTCAGGAACACCGTCATCGGCCATCCACCGTGCCCGGTCATCGCCTGGGTCGCCTGCATGTAGATCGCGTCGATGTCCGGACGTTCCTCCCGGTCCACCTTGATGCAGACGAAGTTTGCGTTCATGAGCGCGGCCGTCTCCTCGTTCTCGAACGATTCGCGTTCCATCACGTGGCACCAGTGGCACGCCGCATAGCCGATGCTGAGCAGGATTGGCCGCTGCTCGGCGCGCGCGCGTGACAACGCGTCGTCGCCCCACGGCCACCAGTCCACCGGGTTGTGCGCGTGCTGCAGGAGATACGGACTCGTTTCGGTGGCGAGATGATTGGCCACGCGTGCGTCGGGGCTGGGGGTGGTGAATGCGGACGCCCTTGCGGGCGGCTATGTTGTGGCGCGGCAATTCACCCGCGCGAACTTCATTCCACTCAAGAGTAGCCTGGTGCCCAGCGACGCCGCGTCCCGCGCCCGGAAAATTCGTCCAGATGCCACCGTCGACTCGCTCACGTGGCTGCGGCCGGTGCGCCCATGGTGGGCGCTGATCGTTCTCGTGGGACTGCTCCTCGTGAGCGCCCTGTTCTCCATCCCGCCCATTCGCGACGCCGCCACGATGGAGCGGGTGGCCGAGGCCGAGCTCGTGCGATCGGCCGGATATGTACTGCTGGCGCCGCTGCTCAATGTGTTCGATCTCCTCACGCTGCTCAGTGTGCGACAGCACATCGCGCTGCTGATCACCCTGTTCATCGGGTACGCGCTGTGGTGGCGATGGCGCGGGCGGGTGATGCCGCCCACCGTCACGCCTGCTCGGCGCGCAGCCCGCGTCGTCGCACGGGTGGGACTCGCGCTGCTGGCGGTGCTGGCCGTGTACTTCGGTGGCGCACTGCTGCCGCGCCCCATGGCGGCGATCGAGGTGCAGCCGAACATCGTGGCGATCGATTTCCACGCGCACACGAGATTCTCGCACGATGGCCGCCCGGACTGGACACCCGAGGACGTGCGCACCTGGCACCGAAAGGCCGGCTTCGATGCGGCGTACGTGTCCGACCATCGCACCTTCGAGGGCGCACGCGACGGATGGTCCAACAACCCGGACCTTGCGGGGCAGGGGGTGTCATTGCTTCCCGCCATCGAGGTCGTGTGGAAGGGCGAGCACGTGAACGTGCTGGACGCGGACCGGATGTACCGCGGCATCTTCAACGCGACGCTTCGTGATATCGACGAGGACGCGCTTCGGCTCGCGAGCAGCGTCGCCGGCAATGAACCCGTGCTCATCGAGACGCTGCCGGGCGACCTGTCCCGGATGATCCCCGCGAGAGGGCCCGGCACGATGGGCGTCCGCGCCATCGAACTCATCGACGGCGCACCGCGTGGTCTGGGACAGGTGCGACGCGAGCGCGCGCGAATCCTCAAGCTCGCGGACAGTCTCGACCTCGCCCTCGTCGCGGGGAGCAACCACCACGGCTGGGGACACACGGCCACCGGGTGGACGCTGATGTCACTGCCGGGATGGCGCGGCGAGACGCCCGAGCGACTCGCGTTCATCATCGCCGCGACGATTCGCCGCGGCGGGCACGGCACCACGCGGGTGGTGGAACGCTACGTGGCCGATACCGAGTCCGGGATCGCCCTGCCGTTCACGGTGCCGCTCGTCGCATGGGGCATGCTGCGCACGCTGTCCGTGGAGGAGCGGATTGCCTGGCTCGCGTGGGGCGTTGCGCTGTTCCTGCTCTCACGCCTGAAGATGCTGCGCCGCCGCGGGGCGTGACGACGCCGATGATCGTCAGCGCAAGCGAGCGCGAACGCCGCGCCTGGCTCGCGGCGGTCGTCGTGACGGTGCTCGCCACATTGATCCGGTTACTCTTCGCGGCGCGCCTTCCTCTCTTTCCCGACGAGACCTACTACTGGGAATGGTCGCGCCGGCTCGCGGGCGGCTACTTCGATCATCCGCCGATGATCGCGATGTTGATCCGGGCCGGCACGGCGTTCGGCGAGCCGACTCCGCTGGGGGTGCGCTTCTTCCCGGTGATCGCCGGAGGCATCACCGGCCTCGCAACGAGCGCGATCGCGTGGCGACTCGCTGGCGGCATGGCCTCGGTACGCGCCGCCGTGCTGTTCGCGCTCATGCCGCTCGCCGCCACCGGTCTCGTACTCGCCACACCCGATTCGCCGCTGCTCGCCACCAGCGCCGTCGGGCTCTACTGCGTCGTGCGCGCGCTGCAATCCACCGTGCGCTCGCGGTCATCACTGCGGTGGTGGAGCGCTGCCGGCGTCGCGCTCGGCCTCGCCTTCACCTCCAAGTACACCGCGATCCTCCTGCCCGTCACCATCGCCATCGCGGTGCTGGCGCGTCCGTCACTGCGCGCACGGCTGCGCGAGCCGGGACCCTATGTCGCCTGCCTGCTGGCGACGCTGCTTTTCCTGCCCGTGCTGCAGTGGAACGCCGCACACGACTGGATCTCGTTCCGTTTCCAGATCCAGCACGGACTCGGCGCCGCGAACGGCTCGGCGCTCAAGCGCGAGCTCGACCTCGTCGGCGGGCAACTCGGACTCGTGTCACCCATCATCTTCGCGCTCATGGCGCATGCGGCGTGGCGCACGTTGCGCCGGCCGCTGGACGACGCGCGGTTCGCGCTCGCCGTGGTCGCCGTGGGAAGCTGGGTGTTCTTCGCCTATAGCGCGACACGTCGCAGGGGAGAGCCCAACTGGCCGGCGCCTTCCTACATCCCCGGTGTCGTGCTGCTCGCGGCCCTCGCGTCGACGGCGGGTCATGCACGCTGGCTGCGACGAGGCGTTGCGCTCGCCCTCGTGCTCGTGATCGTCCTGTACGTCCACGCGATCGTGCCCTTGCTCCCGTTGCCTGCGCGCCGCGATCCGCTCGCACGCAATGCGGGGTGGTCCGGTGTCGCGGCCCGAGTGGACAGCACACAGCGCCTCCTCGTTGCCCCGTCGACCTGGGTCGGCGCCGATCGCTATCAGGATGCCAGCGAGCTGGCCTATCATCTGCCCGGTCATCCGGTGGTGATGTGCACGTGCCTTCGCGGCCGGCGCAATCAGTACGAGCTCTGGACGTCATTCGCGGACACGGCACGGGTGGGCGACGCCCTCGTGCTCCTGCTCGACGAGCGCGAAGGCGTGCACGAGACGAGCGCTGCACTGGCGCCGTATTTCTCGAACGTCACGCGTGGCGAGCTCGCGCCGTTGCTCCGTGGTGTCGATACGGTGAGTGTTCGCCGTATCTGGGTGCTCGAGAACTACCGCGGCGGCTGGCCGGCGCGCGACGCGCCCTGATCCACCGGCAATGTCTCGCCGCGACACGCGGCACGGACGGCGCCGAGCAGGTCGATGAGCGTCGCCGACTCCGCCGCGTCGAGTGTGGCGAACGCGGCGTCCGTCGTCGCGTCGATCGGCGCATCGAGCGCCGCGAGCAGTCCCAGACCCGCCGGCGTGATCTGGCAGAGCACCTGGCGGCGGTCCGGCGTCGAGCGCTCCCGCAACACGAGTCCGGCAGCATCCAGCTTGTCGAGCAGGCGGGTGATCCCCGCCGCCTCCTCGGTCATCCGGTCACGAATGGCGAGCGTGGGAAGGCCAGTGCCGCCCGCGCCGCGAAGGATGCGGAGCACGTTGTACTGTTGGAGCGTAATGCCGCTCGGCTCGACGACCTGCGCCATCAGCCGCTGGACCACTGCCGCGGTGCGCACCACGCTCAGCAGCGCTTCGTGCGCAGGTGAGTGAAAGGGGCGCGTCTGCTTCAGCTCCTCGCGGAGCCCGCTCGTCTTGCTCGGCATGGATCGGACGGCTCACAAGGTGAGGCACACGAACCCACGGTATGTACGCGACACCCGGTGAGACCGCCAGCCCGCACGTCGACGACACGCATGTGGCTCAGAAGGACACTCGCACCCCTGCGCTGAACGCAAAGCTCTGCGTGGTGTTCGTCCCGAAATCGAGATACGTCGCCTGCTGCATGTCGAACTTGCCGATGTAGTCCTTGGCCATCACCCGCACACCGACACCGCGTCCGACGGAAATGTCGGCGCCCAGACCCACGTTCGCCGCGAAGTTCGTGGACGACGTGGTGAGGAACGACTGAGTGATGTCGTACCGCATCGCACCGGCACCAGCCTGGATGAATGGCGTGAACGCCGTGCCCGACATCGTGCTGAGCGGCAACGCGAGCTCGAGGCCCGCGTCGAACAGCTGCACTCGACTCTGCGCCAGCGAGATACCGCCAAGGATCGGGATGCCCGCCTGGATGTCGCTGCTCGCGGTGGCCACGTTCCCGACGAGCATCAGATTGGGCGCCAGCTTCATCCCGAGCTGCGCGCCGATCACCGGTGCGGGCGCGTTCGTCACCGACGTGCCGAGCGGGCCGCTGAGGTAATCGCCGAACAGCATGTAGCCGACGTATGGCGTCACGGAGAACGCCGTGTTCGTCGCGCGGGGGGACGCGCCGCGCGACTGCGCCGTGACGACGGCGGGAACGGCGATGACGAGTGCGATGACGAGAGCGGGACAGGCGAAACGTCGCATGGGGAGTCTCCGGAAAGAGCGCCACGGGAAGGGGCGTGGCTGAAGACCGATCAGGCACGCGCGATGCCGATTCGACCACGAGATCGGGTGACATGGCAAGTGGTTGTGGCACAACAGTTTGCCGACTCGTTGCCCCGGCAGCACCCCAGCCATGTGTCTCAAGCGGAGGACGTGCGCGTCACCTCCACTGTGGACGATTCGGTGGCCGGACTCTCGCGTTAGCTTCCCGACTGCAGGCCATGCCCAGCGTACTCTCACGCCGACCGATGAGCGCCGTTCCAGCCGACCTCGACTCGTATCTCACGACGCACGACGCCCGCATTCAGCGGGAGTTGTTCGACTATCTGCGTATCCCGAGCGTGAGTGCGCGCTCCGAGCACGACGCCGATACGGCGCGCGCGGCCGAATGGACCGCGCAGGCGCTGCGTGACGCAGGACTGGAGGCGACGGTGCACGAGACCGCGGGCCATCCCGTCGTCGTGGGGGAATGGCGCGGCGCCGGTCCGTCGGCGCAGACGGTGCTGGTGTACGGCCATTACGACGTGCAGCCGGCGGAGCCACTGGAACTGTGGACGTCGCCACCGTTCGAGCCGACCGTGCGCGACGGCAAGGTGTTCGCCCGCGGTTCGGTGGATGACAAGGGCCAGCTGTTCCTTCACATCAAGGCACTCGAGGCCCACCTCCGGGTGAGAGGCCGGCTTCCGGTCAACATCATCGTGCTCGCCGAGGGCGAGGAAGAGGTGGGGAGCGAGCATCTTGCCCCATTCATCGAAGCCAACGCCTCCCGACTGCAGGCCGATGCGGTCGTCATCTCCGACTCGGCCATGTTCGCGCCGGGCCTCCCGAGCAT
>JAJAYP010000180.1 GCA_026786185.1 Gemmatimonadaceae bacterium | reverse complement strand
CGGGCGGGGGGCGGCGATGGGGCCCCACACACCCTTGGGGGTGGGGGGCGTATCGCCCGGCGCCCGGGCGCTACCCACCCCCTCGGGGGGCCCCGCGAGAGTGTACGACCCCTGGTTGAGTCGCGACATGGTGCCCGCGATGTCATTCCAGTCGCGGTACGCGACGTCGGTGAGTTCCACGAGGATGCGGTTTCCCTCCTCCGCCAGTACCGGCAGCGCAGCCACGGTGCTCACCGGAAAACTCTCGTCCACGCTGCGCCGGTGCGCCGCGTCGTCGAGCGATGTGCGGAATGCCATGTTCTCGAACACCATCTGCACCCGGTCACCGTCTCGCTCGAATCGCACGACCTGGTCGGAGCCGCTCGCGCCGCGGTCGAGGCCCACCGGGTTCGATCCGAACCCGGTCGCGAGACTCACCCAGAACAGTGCACGCAGCGGCTCGCGCGGAAGCTCCGCGTACAGGCGCCCCTGCTTCGTATCGAGATGGAGCGGCACGAAACCGTCGCGTCGCTCGAAGCCCGCCGTACGGGCGGCGATCGTCGTGGCGGGAGCGCTCGCCGTCGAGGGAATGGGCGTGACGGGCGCCTGCGCGCGGACAATCAGCAGCGGTGCGCCGAGCAGGATCCATGACCCGAGCAGTGCGCCCGGGCGTGTGAGTGGCAGTCGCATGAGCTGGGGGAAGAGGGTCGTGGCCTATCGGTCCGTCGTGCCGCGCAGGATGCCGTTCCGCAGGCGCAGCGCACGCGGCGACGCCGAGGCGTCCTCCGTGATCCGGGGCGCGCCCGGGGCGTACACGAGTCGCCCGTCCAGCGTGAGCTGCTGCTCGCCGCGCCGGACGACGATCGGCAGCGCGGCGCCGCTGCTTCGGTCGACATAGGCAGCGCGGAACTTCGCGCCGAAGTTGGCGTCACGCACATCGATGTCGCCGACCCGCAGCAACAGATCGCCTGCGCGCACGCCCGCCACCGCTCCCGCGCCGCCCGGCGTGAGCTCGGTGACCCGCACCGCGCCAGCCGCGTCCCCCGTGGTGCTGATGCCGAGCCGAGGCACGCTGTCACGTTCGATGCGGAGGCCGATGGTGCGTAACGCGTCCGGCCATGGGTAGGGCTCGCGCCCGTCGACATAGCGGCGCGCAAAGTCGTCGAACGACCGGCCATTGGCCGCGCGCCGCACGGCACCCCAGAAATCCTCGGACGTGAATCCGCGTCCCGCCTTGTACGTCGACCGATACAACTCGCGCATCACCTGGTCCATCGATCCACGATTCTCGCTCGCGTCGCGGATCATGATGTCGAGCAGGAGTCCGGCCAGCGAGCCCTTCGGGTAGTAGCTGTATTCCGTTCCGTCGCGGGGATGCACCCAGGTATTCACCGACGCATCCTCGAGCGCGAACGAGACGGTGTTCTCGATCTCGGCGATCTTGCCCGTCGTCAGCGCGTAGAAGCCGGCCGCGTCGATCACGCCGGCGCGCACTTCAGTGAGATCCGCGTAGTAGTCGGTGATGCCCTCGCTCACCCAGAGCCAGGGCGTGGGCTGGGGCCGATCGTACACGTACGGCACCAGCTCCGCGGGCCGGAGCCGCTTCACGTTCCACGCATGGAAGATCTCGTGCGCGTAGAGCGACGGCTGGAAGTCGCTGCCAACGAATCCGGGCGCGACGATATCGACGTGCGAGCTCGAATGTTCGAGCCCACTGTATCCGCCGTAGCTCGAGTCCACGATCTGAAGGAGTGTGTAGCTGTCCCATGGCGTCTCGCCGAACACCATCACCTGCGCCGGGATGATGCGCTTGAGCTGGTCCCAGGCCTGCGCGCGCGCCGTACCGGAGACACTCCCGGCGGGATACGTCGCGTACCGCACCGTGGTTCCAGAGATCGATGCGCTGTCGAGGTCGAACCGCCCGACGAACACCGGCATGTCCACGAGATCGTGGTAGTTCGCTGCACGATAAGTGTGGGCGGCGCCAGTCGGCTGCATGCTCGTCGCAACCCGGAAATCCGGATCGGTACGAATGGTGACGGAGGCGGCGAACTCCTTCGATCGGCCTTCCGGATACAGGAAGAGGTTCGTTCCATTGAACAGCGCGAAGTCGGGGCGCGTCCACGCCATCGCGTTATCGAGTGTGTCCGCCAGATAATCGAACGTCAGCGACACTCGGCCCGCACCGGACGGACGGACGCGCCAGCTGTCCGAATCGAGCTTGTCCCACTGGAGCGGGGCCCCGTTCTGCACGGCGGCGAAGCCGAGAACGCGGCTGCTGAAGTTGCTGATCTCGTAGGCGCCGGGCGTCCACGCCGGGAGTGACAGCACGACGGGGGCGAGCCCGCTCACCCCGAAGCTCGTCTCGACACGCACGCGTCGCGTGGCGAGCGCGCCGCGGTCTGCCGTCACCTCGTACCGGACATCGGTGATGGCTGCCGACGCCGTGGTATCGGCGAGCGGTCGCTGCGCGATCAGGGGATGGGCGAACAGGGCGAGCGCCACGGCGGTACGAACGCAGTAACGTTGCGAAACGAAGAACATGTCGGGGACGTGTGTGAGTTTCGGGGCGCGGCGCGTCTCCTCGATGGGCCGCAATGCGAGCCCGCAATCATCCCATGATCTACGTCGAGGAACACTCATGCGAAAGCGCACCGTCTCAGTCGGCGTCGGAATCCCCACCGTCTCGCTCGTCCTCGCGATGCTGGCCATCGCGTGTGATCGTGCACCGGACTCTCCAACGCGCACCCGCGCCGAGCCCATGATGGGCGCCGCGGTTGCGTCCACAGCTGAGGCGCCTGCCGTCATGACGCAGCGCGACGTCGTCGCTGGCGGCTCCATATCGGAACGCATGCTGATGGCGCCACCAATGGCGACGAACGCGTCGTCCGTGAAGGCGAACGATGTCGGCGGAATTTCCTTCGGCGCGCCGATGCCGCTCACCGACCCAAGCGGAGCCATGCTGATTCGCAACGGCCAGGCGAGCGTCGAGGTGAAGCGGATGGACGACGCGGTCACGAAGCTGCGGCAGGCGGTGGCGCAACTTGGCGGATTCGTGGCCAATACCTCCATCGTGGGCGGGAAGGAGGAACACCGGTCGGCGAGCATCGAGATCCGGATACCGAGCGCGCAGTTCGACGCGGCCGTCATCGCGCTCGCCACACTCGGTACGGTGGAGTCGGTGTCGGCCACCGTGCAGGATGCGGGCGACGAGTACGTCGACCTGGGTGCCCGTGTGGCGAACGCCCGACACATGGAGGCACGCTTGCTCGAGATGCTGGCTCGTCGCACCGGCAAGCTCTCGGACGCGCTGACCGTAGAGCAGGAGCTCCGCCGGGTACGGGAGGAAATCGAGCGCTTCGACGCGCGACTCAAGTGGATCGAACGACGGTCCGCAATCAGTTCTCTCCAGATCACGATGCATGAGCCGTCGTCCGTGCTGGACCGGCGCGGACCGAGTCCGATTGCCGAGGCGTTCGCCGAAGCATGGCGGCGCGCCGTGGGCGTCGTCGCCTGGTGCATCGCGTCGCTCGGCGTCGTGGTTCCGTTCGGGCTGATGCTGATGGCCACCCTGCTGCTTGCACGACGGCTGTTCCGGCCCGGCGCGCCGTCTGGCGTCTCCCGAGCGTGACCCACCATATTCGCGCATGACCCTGCCAACCGAGCACCGAACGCCGGGGATGACCTTCTCCCCGTACATCCCCGCCACCGAGGCGCCGAAGGAGTTCAGCATCGGCGCGATCGTCCTCGGCGTTCTGCTCGGCCTCGTCTTCGCCGCATCGAGCGTCTATCTCGCGCTCAAGGTGAGCCTCACGGTGAGCGCCTCGATTCCGATCGCGGTGCTCTCCATCACGATCTTCCGCTACGTCTCGCGGGCATTCGGCGTCCAGCCCGCGACGATCCTGCAGAACAATCTCGTGCAGACGACCGGCTCGGCAGGCGAGTCGATCGCGGCGGGCATCGCCTTCACGCTGCCGGCATTCCTGCTGCTCGGGTACGAACTGCCATGGACCACGGTGACGGCGATCGGCATCGTCGGTGGAATCCTTGGCGTGCTGTTCCTCGTGCCGTTGCGACGCAGTCTCATCGTGAAGGAGCACGGCGCACTCAAGTACCCCGAGGGCACAGCCTGCGCGCAGGTGCTCATCGTCGGCGAGGAGCGCGGCGTCCAGGCGAAGACCGTATTCATGGGCTTCGGGCTGGGCGCCGCGTACAAGTTCTTCAACGCCGGCCTGCATCTCTTTCTCGAAGTGCCGCGCCGCGCGTTCACGAGCCGTCTCGCCAATGGGCAGACGCAGCTGTTCGGCGAGATCCAGGCCGAGATCAGTCCCGAGCTCACCGGCGTCGGTTACATCATCGGTCCCCGCATCGCCGGCTTCCTCTTTGCCGGTGGCGTCCTGTCGTTCTTCTGCCTCATACCCGCCATCAAGCTGTTCGGGGCAGGACTCACGACACCGATCTTTCCCGCCACGATGCTCATCGGCGAGATGTCAGCGGCGCAGGTACGATCCAACTACGTGTTCTACATCGGAGCGGGCGCCGTCACCGCCGCGGGGCTGATCAGCCTCGCGAAAGGGCTGCCCACCATCTGGGGCGCGCTCGTCGCGGGGCTCGGCGATTTTCGGGGAACGAAGGGCGGCGACGGCGTAGCGCGCACCGATCGCGACCTCCCCATGGGCGTCGTCCTCGTAGGCACCGTGCTCTGTCTCATTGCCATGGTGCTGCTGCCGCAGATCGGGATCAACATTGCCGGCGGACTCCTCGCGCTCTTCTTCGCCTTCCTGTTCGTGACGGTGTCGGCGCGCATCACCGGGCAGATCGGTTCGTCGGCGAATCCGGTGTCCGGCATGACCGTCGCCACGCTGCTCCTCACCTCGCTCATGTTTCTCGCCGTCGGGTGGGTGGGCATCGAGCATCGCGTCCTGGCGCTGTCGATCGGTGGGGTGGTCTGCGTGGCCGCGAGCACGGCTGGCGCCACATCGCAGGACCTGAAGACGGGATTTCTCGTCGGCGCGACGCCGCGCTACCAGCAGATCGGCCTGCTGATCGGCGTGACGGCCAGTGCGCTGCTCGTTGGTGGCATCATCCAGTTCCTCAACGACGCGAAGACGACCATCGTCGCGAAGGATTACCCCGGCGTGCGGGTGTCGGCGATCGAACCCGATTCGCGGTTCGCGCTCGCGAACGGCCGGCTCGTGCCGGCGAGCGAGGCCGCCGGCGCGCCGAGCTATCGGGTGGGCCGGCTGTACGAGCAGACCGGTAATGCGCTCGCGGGCAAGTATCTCGTCGACGACGCCGGCGTGATCAAGTACGTGGTGGACCCCGGTGTGGGTGGACGCGAACGAGTGAACTACGATGGGCGGGAGATCGAGAAGCTCGACTCGCCCAAGTCGCAGATCATGGCGCTGGTGGTGGACGGGATCCTGACGCAGAAGCTTCCGTGGGGTTTGATCCTCGTGGGCGCCTTCCTTGCGATCGCGATCGAGCTCGTGGGAATTCCCTCGCTCCCGGTCGCCGTGGGTGTCTATCTGCCCATCTCCACCTCGGCCGCCATGTTCATGGGCGGCGTGATCCGCTGGCTCGTGGACCGGCGCCGGAATCCAGCCGAGCGCGAGGGACCTGACGCGGACTCGGGTCCCGGGGTCCTCTTCTCGTCGGGGCTGATCGCCGGCGGCGCGATCATGGGAGTGCTGCTGGTGGGCCTCGCGGCGCGGCAGTGGGATCAGTCCTTCAATCTGACGGCTGCCGTGGGTGCGTTCGGGGAGAGCAACCTGCTGTCGTTGGTGTTCTACCTCGTCCTGTTGGCGGTCCCGCTCTACCTGGTGGCGCGGCGCGTGCAGCGAACCATCGGCTAACACGACAGCTTGCCGCCCACGGGCGAGTGGAGCAAGGGGACGGATCATGGCCGGACATGCGAGGGTCCACATCAGGCTGATGGCGCTGGTACTGGTGTGCGGCGCGCCGCTCGCGCCGGCGGGCGCACAGTTGCTTCCGGCCTCGCTGGTGGGGGTCGTGCGCGACTCCAGCGGCATCGCGATTCCCGCCGTGGAGGTCCGGTACAAGGGCACCGACTTCCTGTCGGTGCGCACCAACGATTCTGGCGGGTTCCGGATGATCAATCTTCCCACCGGACTCGCCACCGTGTCGGTGCGCCGGATGGGTTTCGCTCCGGCGACCGCGGAGGTGCGACTGCGCTCGGGCCGCACCGATTCGCTGGTCTTCACCCTCACGGCACTGGCGACGACGCTGGCCGGTGTGCTGGTGGAGGACGAGTACGAGGCGCGCTCCCGACGGCTGCTGGCGGGGTTCTGGGAGCGGCGCTCACGCGGATTCGGCTACTACCTCACGCGTGCCGACATCGAGCGACGCGCCGCGCACGAATTCGTCGATCTCGCGCGCCTGGTGCCGAGCGTGAGCATCAGCACGCGTGGCGGCCGGAAGACAATCCGGATGAATCGTGGAGCGGGCCGCGATTGCCCGCCGCAGTATGTCGTCGACGGCATGCGCATCGAGGCCGGCTCACCTGACGAATTCACGCCACAGGACGTCGAAGCGGTGGAGTTCTATTCCGGACCCGCCACGGTGCCACCGCAGTTTGCCCCGCGCTTCAACTCGTACACGTGCGGAGCGATCGTGATCTGGACCCGACTGCCGGGATCCTGACTCCCGTCGGCCGGTTGCCCAATCGGGTTGCGCGCCTGCAGTTTTCGCGCTCCCCTCACCCGGCCCGCATGTACTCTCGCCTGCTCCTCGCCCTCGTGCTCGCTCCCCTCGGCACGATGGTCGCGCAACGCTCGGCGCCCCCGTCCGCCGATCTCGTCGTCACGAACGCGCGCATCCATACCGTCGACGACGCACGACCGATGGTCGCGGCCATGGCGATCCGAAATGGAACGATCGTCTTCACCGGTTCGGTGCGCGAAGCGATGGCGCTCCGCGGCGCGACCACCCGCGTCGTCGACATGGGAGGCCGCACCATCATCCCGGGGATGGTGGACGCGCACGCGCATCTGCTCGGACTCGGTCAGTCGTTGCGCAACGTCGACCTGGTCGGCACGAAGTCGCTGGACGAGGTGATCGCTCGCGTCGTCGAGCGCGCGAAGGGCCAGCCGGCCGGCGCCTGGATTCTCGGGCGCGGTTGGGACCAGAACGACTGGAGCGATACCCGCTTCCCCACACATGACGCGCTCTCGCGTGCCCTGCCGAATAATCCGGTGTGGCTCACACGCGTGGACGGTCACGCCGGCTACGGCAACGCCGCCGCGATGCGCGCGGCCGGCGTCACCACCGCGACCGTGGATCCGAGTGGCGGCAAGATCGAGCGCTCCGCGACGCGCGAGCCGACCGGCGTCTTCATCGACAACGCGAAGTCGCTCGTCGAGCGATCCATCCCCGCACCGACGCGCGAGGACAACCGGCGTGCCATCTCCGCCGCCATCGCCGAGTCGCACAAGTGGGGGCTCGTCGGCCTGCACGACGCGGGTGAGTCGCGCACGACCATCGACCTGATGGAGGAGATGGCGAAGGCGGGCCAGATTCCCTTCCGCCTCTACATCATGGTGGGCGACGATTCGGCCGCGATCACCCATTACCTCGCGCGCGGGCCGCAGAGCGGATTGTACGACAATCGCCTCTGGATCCGCTCGTTCAAGCTGTACGCCGACGGGGCACTCGGCTCGCGCGGGGCAGCATTGCTGGAACCCTACAGCGACGACCCCAACAACCGCGGTCTGCTCCTCAGTGCTCCCGCTCACATTCAGGACGTCGCCGCGCGGGCGCTGCGCGCCGGCTTCCAGGTGAATACCCACGCCATTGGCGACCGCGGCAACCGCGTCGTGCTCGACGCCTACGATGCCGCGCTCAGCGCCAATCCCGCGGCCGACCATCGCTTTCGTGTCGAGCACGCCCAGATACTCAGCCACGATGACATTCCACGATTCGCCGCGATGGGCGTGATCCCATCCATGCAGGCGGTGCATCAGACGAGCGACATGTACTGGGCCGGGAGCCGCCTCGGGATCGGACGCGTCCTCGGCGCATACGCGTGGCGCTCGCTGCTGAATACGGGCATCGTCGTGCCCAATGGCAGCGATTTCCCGGTTGAGGCGGTGAATCCGCTGCTCTCCTTCCACTCCGCCGTCTCGCGTCAGGACGCCGAGAACTGGCCCGTGGGAGGATGGATGCCCGAACAGCGCATGACTCGTGACGAAGCGCTCAAGTCGATGACGATCTGGCCGGCGTACGCGGGATTCCAGGACGCCATCATGGGTTCGCTCGCGCCCGGCAAGCTGGCCGACTTCGTGGTTCTCGACCGCGACATCATGACGGTGCCGGAGCGCGACATCCTCGGGGCAACCGTGATTGCCACCTGGATCGGGGGAAAGCCGGTCTACGAACGGGCGCGCTGAGCGTTCTGCGCGTCGTCTCGCTGCTGCCCGCGGGCACGGAGATCGTCGCCGCGCTCGGCGCCCTCGATGCGCTCGTCGGCGTGTCGCACGAGTGCGACCATCCCGTCGAGGTGACGCGCTTGCCGCGAGTCACGGCCAGCACCGTGGACCACGCCGAGAGCTCGTCGGCAATCGACGCCGCCGTCCGCGCGTTCGCACGGGAGGGCACGCCAGTGTTCACGATCGACGCAGCTGATCTCGTGCACTTGGCACCGACCGTGATCCTCACGCAGTCGTTGTGCGAGGTGTGCGCCGTGAGCGATGGCGACGTGCGCTCCGTCGCGGAGGTGCTCTCGCCGGCGCCACAGGTGATCTCGCTCGGTGCGACGACGCTTGCCGGCGTCTGGCACGACATCGCCACGGTCGGCGACGCACTCGGTCGACGCGAGGCGGCGGCCGAGCTGCTTGCGTCGATCGCCGCGCGCCTGCTTCGCGTACACGACACCCTCAAGACAGCACGCGCACCGCGACCGCGGGTCGCGGTGATCGAATGGCTCGATCCGCTGTTTGCCGCTGGGCACTGGACGCCCGATCTCGTGCGCTGCGCCGGGGGGATCGATGCGCTCTCCGAGGCCGGCGCACATTCCGTGGTCATGTCGATCGACCGGCTCCGCGCCGCCACACCCGACGTGCTGCTGTTCGCTCCGTGCGGCTTCGACGTCAGGCGAGCGGGGCGGGAGGCGACCGCGCTGCTCGCTCGACCCGAGTGGGCGTGGGCGCAGGTATGCGAATGCTGGTCGCTCGACGGCAATGCACTCACGAGCCGACCAGGCCCGCGACTCGCTGACGCCGTGGAAACGATGGCGGCGATCTTCGCTCCCACACTGTTCGCACTGCCGCCGACCGCCTACGCGAGCAGGCTGCGATGAGTGACAAGAGCACGGATGTTGTCGTCCTGTGTTCAGCCGACCGCCGCGCGCCACTCCTACCATCGACTCGATGCTCAGTCCGTCCTCGATCACGTTCCTGAAGCGACTGCTGGACGCGCCCGCGCCATCCGGCTTCGAGACGGCCGCCTCCCGCGCGTGGAGGGCTGAAGCGGAGACATTCGCCGAGAAGGTGCGCGTGGACGTCGCCGGGAACAGCATGGCCGAGATCAATACCGGCGGATCGGTGACGATCATGCTGGATGGCCACATCGACGAGATCGGCGTCATCGTGCAGTACATCGACGACGACGGGTTCATCTACATCGCGCCGATCGGCGGGTGGGATACGCAAGTGCTCGTTGGCCAGCGCATCCGCTTTCTCGGACAGGATGGCGACGTGCTGGGGGTCGTGGGCAAGAAGCCGATCCATCTCATGAAGACCGAGGATCGCGAACACGCGAGCAAGTTCGCCGACCTGTGGGTGGACATCGGCGCAAAGACACGCGCGGAGGTGCAGGAACGTCTCAATGTCGGGGACCCGGGGGTCATCGACTCACGCAGCATGGACTTTCCCAATGGCCGGCTCGTTTCCCGCTCGATCGACGATCGCATCGGCGCGTTCATCGTGCTCGAGGCGCTGCGTCGCTACGCGGAGAAGCCAGGCGTCGCACGCGTCGTCGCGGCTGCCACCACGCAGGAAGAGATTGCGTGGCACGGAGGCGGAGCACTCGTGTGCGCGCACTGCATCAACCCGCAGATCGCCATCGTGGTGGACGTGACTTTCGCCACGGATCATCCGAACATCGAGAAGAAGGAGATCGGCGAGCACAAGATGGGTGGCGGCCCGATCATCAGCCGTGGCTCGTTGATCTCACCCGTCGTCCACACGATGCTCCGTGACACCGCGAAGGCACATGGCATGGCGCACGGGGTGCATGCCGTCGGGCGCGACACCTCGACCAACGCTGACGCAATCCACATCGCCCGCGAGGGAGTCGCCACCGGCCTCGTCTCCATCCCCAATCGCTACATGCACTCGCCGAACGAGATGGTGGACCTCTCCGACGTGGACGACGCCGCGACGCTCCTCGCCGAGTTCTGCCGCACCGTCACGCCGACCACGGATCTGACGGCGCGCTGACGCGCCGACCGCATTCTCGCGTCGTCGTCAGGCCGGGTCGGCCAGTCGCACGCGACGGCCCAGGGCGTCGACTGCCGCCGCGCGCACGGCGGCGTCCCTGTCCCCCTGGAGCACCCTCAGCGCAGCGATGGCCGGTTCGCTCGAGCACTCGGCCAGCGCCTGCACCGCGCCGACACGTAGCGCCGCTGACTTCTTCCGGAACAACCCCTTGTCCGGCTCGGCAGTCGTGTTGAGTCTCGTCACCGCGTCCGGCGTTGCCAGGCGGCCGAGCACGGCAAGGAAGGAGAGCGCTACCTGTTCGTCTCGCTCTTCATCGAGCGCATCGAGCAGCAGCGTCGTGACGTTGCTCTCCGTGCGTCCCACCAGCGCAGCCGCCGCGAACATCCTGATGTGGGGGGCACCGTCCTTGAGTCCGCCCCGGATCGTCGGGAACGAGAGCGCCGTGCCCAATCGCATGAGGGCAACCGTCGCGGCGTGACGCACCCGTTCGTCATCGTGGTGCAGCAACGCCGCGAGTGCTTGCTCGGCGTCGCGAGCCTTCATCTCGCCGAGCACGTTTGCCGCGTTGCGCGCGACGAACCACTGGGGATCTCCGAGCATCTGTACGAGCGTGGGGACGCCGGCCTGCACGCTGGCGAGCGCATCCAGGTACAGGCGGCGTTCCGTCGGACCTGCTTCCGCGGTGAGCTGCTCGATCAGCGCAGTGGCACCGTCTTCGCCCGCGCGAGCGAGAATCGCGATGCCCTGCGCTCTCGACTCGGACGACCGGGCGAGGTCGATGACGACCGCCTTGAGCAGCGCCGGCTTCAACGTCGTCTCGACGGAAGCCTCGCCACTGGCGCGCGGTTGTAAGAGTGCTGGCGAGCCAGCGGCGAGCTCGCCCTGCATGACTTCGCCGAGCGGATCGCCGAGCGGATCGCCAAGCAGGTCTCCGAAGTCGAACGGCTCGTTGGTCGGTGTCACCCTCGGCGCCTGCGCAGGGATCGACGCGGACGGCGTCGCGTTCATCCGGGTGAGACGCGCAGAGCGGCCGGGCACCGGTGCGGATGCCGAGGGTGCAGCGATGAGCTGGCGCGCGATGCGAAGCATGTCGGCCGGCGCTGCATTCCGATCGACGTCGATCGTGCGGATGGCGTGAACCGTCATCCGGTCGATGACATCGGTGACGCCGGACAGCGCGTGTGGCAGTGACGTGCCGTTCGCCGTGAGTTGGCCGGCGCGTGCCCCCAGCATCACGAAACCCTCCCTCGCGATGATGACGAGAGCCCGCAGTACGACCTTCTGTTCGTCCGTGTTCAGCGGGTCGTGAAGCAGAAGAAAGACGAACCGGGCGAAGTGTCGGGCGAAGGTGATCGAATAATCCATCAGCATCCTGTCGCGGGACGGGTGCGCACGGGCGACGCGGGCGTGTAAACTATCGAGAGACGGGAACGCCACGCCACCCGTGAACGGTAGTCGCGTTCCCTCATCCACTGCGTCTCGAGTACTGCATGCGCCTTGGTCGCACGATTGGTTTCGCCGCATTGTCGATGTCTGCCTGTCGGATGACCGAGGCGGTGCCTGGCACTGGCGCGACTCCCGATGCACGACGGCTGCGTAGTGATATCGCCTGGCTCGCGGATGATCGCCGCGATGGCAGGGCAACCGGCACGGCGGGAAATGACAGCGCCGCTGCGTGGCTGGCGCGACGTCACGCGTCGCTGGGATTGCGGACGCTTCCGGGCGAGGATGGATACCTGCAGCGCTTCGTCGCACGAAGTGCGCAGTTGGCGCATGCCGGAGGGCCGGAGGGCCTCGCGACGCAGAATGTGCTCGCGCTCCTGCCCGGACGCGACCCGTCGTTGCGCGGCGAGTTCGTCGTGATCGGCGCACACTTCGACCACCTCGGCCGGTCTCCGTCGAGCGCCATGGATCCCGAGGCGCGGGACGCGATCCGCAACGGCGCGGACGACAATGCGTCCGGCACGGCGGCGTTGCTCGAGCTCGCGCGTCTGTTCGCCGCGAGACCGGCGCGACGGAGCATCGTGGTCGCGCACTTCACGGGTGAAGAGCTGGGACTGCTCGGCTCCCAGTGGTTCGTCGATCATCCTCCGGTATCGCTGGACAGCGTGACGGCAATGATCAACTTCGACATGGTGGGTCGACTTCGGAACGAAAAGCTCATCGTGTACGGCGTGGCGACCGCGCGCGAGCTGCCCAGCATCGTGGACAGCGCGAACACCGCGCCGCGATTGTCGGTCAGCGCAGTCGGCGACGGGTTCGGGCCGTCGGATCACAGCTCGTTCTACGCGAAGGGGATTCCCGTCCTCCATTTCTTCACCGACCTGCACGACGACTATCACCGTGCGTCGGACGATGTTGAACGCATCGAGGCCGAGGGGGAAGCGCGCGTCGTGGCGATGGCCGAGCGCGTCGTGCGCGCCATCGCGGATCGCCCGATGCGGCTCACGCCCGTGCGCGTGGCGGCGCCTGCGCCCATGGCGGGCGGTCGAACCGGGTCGAACGTGTATCTCGGTTCCATTCCCGACATGAGTGCGGGCGACGCGAAGGGCCTGCGCCTGAGCGGCGTGCGCGCCGGCAGTCCAGCCGACGTCGCGGGACTTCGTGCGGGCGATGTGATCGTGGAACTGGGCGGGCGGGCGGTGAAGGATCTCTATGGATACAGCGACGCGCTCTACGCGCGATCGCCGGGCGAGCGGGTCGTGATCGTCTACCTCCGCGGTGGCACGCGGTCGACGACGTCGGTAATCCTGGGGACGCGAGGCAAGTGATGTGTCTCGCGGTTCGCGGCACGCGCTGATGCCGCTCACCGTCTGGTCGTCCGCGCGCTACACCTTCCCACTGCCGCCCGGGCATCGCTTCCCGGTGGAGAAATATGCGATGCTGCGTGAGCGCGTCGTTGCGGAGGGCGTCGTGTCGGCGGAGCGGGTACTCGACCCCGTGGCTGCCAGCGACGAGATGCTGCGTCTGGTGCACACCGCGGACTACGTGGAACGATTCGTGGCCGGCGCCCTGTCTGCTGCGGAGGTGCGTCGGCTCGGCTTTCCCTGGTCGCCCGCGCTCGTGGAGCGTTCGCGGCGCGCGGTGGGTGGCACCGTAGCGGCGGCCAGGCACGCGCTCGGGCATGGTACCGGAATGAACCTCGCCGGGGGCACGCATCACGCGTTCGCCGATCATGGGGAGGGCTTCTGTGTCTTCAACGATGTGGCGGTCGCGATCCGCACGCTGCAGTCGGAGGGAGTAATCCGCCGAGCTGTCGTGCTCGATCTCGACGTGCATCAGGGAAATGGCACCCACTCCATCTTCGCTGGCGACGACACCGTGTTCACCTTCAGCATGCACGGTGGCCGGAACTATCCGTTCGAGAAGGTGGCGGGCACGCTCGACGTGCATCTCGACGACGGGACTGTGGATGCGGACTACCTCCGCGTGCTCGAGCATGCGCTACCCGAGGTGTTGCACGCAGCGCGTGCGGATCTGGTGTTCTATCTGGCTGGCGCAGATCCGCACGAGGGGGATCGATTGGGTCGGATGAACCTTACCTTCGCGGGACTGGAGCGCCGCGACGCGATGGTGATGCAGGCCTGTCGCGAGGTTGGCCTGCCGGTCGCTGTGATGATCGCGGGAGGATACGGGCATCGGATCGAGGACACCGTCGCGGTCCATGTGGCGACGGCGCGAATCGTGGCAGAGATCGGCTGAACCACTCGGTAAGGCGCTCATAGTCGGCCAGAAGCGGGCACGGCATTGGATAAACGCATGTCAGCCAAACATTTGACTGCAAATGCTACCGTGGGGCATTGACAACGGCTTGGACGCCTCTTACGGGCCTTCCCGGATTGTCGTACTGTCTGCTCCCCCACCCTCGGCGCACAGCGTGCCGGCGGGCGCCCATCCCTGTATAGGAGCAGCTATCATGCGACGCCGCGTGCTGTTGTGCCTGACGCTCATCTTCGCCATGAGCGCCTGCAATGGCGACAAGATCGGACAACCGATCGCGCCACCCAGTTCGAACGCCAAGCAAATCTCCGACGCCGTGCATTCGGCCGGCAACCCGGACTTTTTCTTCCTGCCGCCGATGGTCTCGAACGCCAGCAGCAGCGCTCTGTGGAACTCGGGTGGGTTCAACCCCGGCCTCGCTCCCACTGTTGCCATCTGCGCCCTTTCGGCAACCACCGAAGCGGCAGCGGCAGCGGAGGCCTGTGCTCCCGCGGCGACGACGACCTACGCTGCCGTTCTGCGACTGCCGGACGAGCACTACGCCTACAACTGGAAGGTCCCGACCTCCTCGACGATCTTCTATCGCATCGTCGTGAATGTCGGGGCGAAACGCCTCGGATTCGCCGATGTCGAGACGGGATCGAACTCGTCGCAGCTCAAGAATGTCTCGACCGCGGAGTTCATTCCTCTCTCGGACGGCCGTACGCTGCCGATCAAGTTCCGCATCGAACGGTACGCGCTCTGCGAATTCCCGGGCGATCCCACCAGGCCCTGCTCCTCCGTTTCCGCCGACCTCGCGACCACCCCGGTCACATTGTCCACGGGAACTCCCGACGCCAGTGGAATCTCGGACTCGAAGGGCGTGACGATCCCCGCGCAGGGGGGAACCAGCACCCCGGTCACGGTGACCCTCGCTTCATGTCCGACCTTTATCGTCCCACTGCACGTTCCAATCGGCGAGTGCGTGCGCGTGACGGTGGATCCGGCGCTGCAGGCTCCGCTGACCAACCCTGCGACCGTTTTCATCTGCACGGTGGGTTTGAACTCGCCTCTTCTGAATGGCATTCCAGCGGCAGATCGGGAGTTGGTCACTCTCTTTCGATCGGACGCCGCCGGTATCGCCGCCCTCCCGCACGCCCCTGCCTGCAACCCCGGCACACCGGGTGGCACGGTCGCATCCGCGAATCCGACTCTGCGAGAAGTGTTCGCCAGCCTCACCCGTGGCGAATTCAGGCGTGCCGCAGGGCAGGCGATGGCGTTCGTGGCGCCGAAGCCGCTGTATGCGGCCATGTTCATCGATCTCGGCGGTGGCGGCTTTACCGAATCGTTCAGTGACTTCCAGTTCGAATTTCCGCCGTTCACGTCGGGATTCGAGGCGAGTCAACCGAGCTTCGGCGTCACGGGCTACTGGCACCCCAGCAGCCTGAGTGACATCACGAACACCGCCTATCCCGCCTACGTCTCGCTTGCGCCAGGCGACAACTCGAATGGCGCACTTCCATCGCCGTTCGCCGGCGCTCGGTCGCTCTGGTTCGGCGACGATCCGTCGGGCAACTATGCGGGTCCGCTGGCGAGCACTCAGGATGGCGGTACCAGCACGGCCGTGCGCAGCGGAACGGCAACGTCGCCGGCGCTCTTCATCCCGAATACCGCAGCCCCGGTCCAGGTCAGCTTCCGAAGCTGGTTCGAGATCGAGAGCGTGAATTCATCCGGATTCGACCTGATGGACGTCAGCGTCCGCGAGGTTGGTTCGCCGACGTCCGTACTGATCGCGCGGCTCAATCCTGGCGCCGATCCCGGCGGAAATTCACGCACGCCGTTCACGTCCGGTGGGTTCAACCTGCCGCCGGTCTGGCAGCAGATCGTCCTGGACCTCTCTCCCTATCGGGGAAAGCAGGTGACCCTCGAGTACTCCTTCAATACGGTCGACCTGCTGTACAATGGCTACCGCGGCTGGATCGTGGATGACGTGATGCTGAAGTCCACGACGGGGACGATCCTGTCACGCATACCGCTTCAGGCGAGCTTCGATGTCGCGCCGACGCAGACCGCGCCAGCGCGGACGTGGAAGCCATGATGCCCGGCAGATGAGCAAGCGGGAGAAGTGACATCCTGCTGTCTGTCTCTGTGATGTGGCGGGGGGGCCGGGGG
>JAJAYP010000179.1 GCA_026786185.1 Gemmatimonadaceae bacterium | reverse complement strand
CTGCGACGACGTGTTGCGGGGGCGCGTTTTACGGACCGTGGACGTGGCGCGACCACGGATCCGGTGCGCGCCCCTCGACACCTCACATCACCTGCCGAGAGCTCAGGCCGCGCTCGTCACGAGCAGAAAGATCGGAGGAGTCAAAGCCCCTGAGAGATCCGCATCGGCGTCCATGCTCGACAGCACGTCACGGAAGTCGTCCGGCGCGATCTCCAGCTCGGTGACGCCGATGTTCGGCGCCTCCAGCCGGACACCCTGCGCATCGAGCAGGACGAGTTCGAGCGCGTCGAGCTGATCGCTCAATGCCATGAAGTGCATCATGCGCGGGTCCGTCCGTACGATCTCGCGCATGCGCTGTTCACGTTCCGCCTCCGGGAACTGCTCCACTTCGCCCGCGGTCGGGATCGCCTCCTGACTCTCCTCGATCGCGCGTGGCAGCGCGGCGAACAGCCGCCGTGCAGGAGCGAATTCCGCCGTCGGGAGGAACTGCCAGCTTCGCGTGCCAGGGGCCGGCGGAGGCAATTCCACGCCTGTCTGTCCGAGCGGTCGGCCCAAGCTCATGAGCGTGTACGACACGTCAGAGGCGCTCGAGCTGCTCGATCGTTCTGTCGCTTCGCACGTTGCCGGTGTTGAGGGTGCCGGCCGGCTCGAACAGCAGCACCTCGACTTCCGCGTCCGCCACCGGGCGATGCTCCACGCCCCGCGGGACGATGAGGAATTCGCCTACCTCGAGCTCGATGTCCCGGTCGCGGAATTCCATCCGGAACCGCTCGCGCACGACGAGAAACAGCTCGTCTTCCCTCTCGTGGCGATGCCACTCGAACGGGCCGGCGAACTTCGCCAGCTTCACCTGCTGCCCATTGAGCTCGCCGACGATCTTCGGCTGCCAGTGCGCCGTGAATCGCGCGAACTTCTCCGCCAGATTGACCTTTTCCATACGATCCTCGGGTATCGCGGTTCGGGCCCGCCGGGGTCAGTCGACGCGCCCCGCCTGCTCGCGTCGCGACTGCCGCCACGTCCGCGATTCATCGAATGGGAACAGCGACGACCGCACGTCCAGCGCAATGGTGCGAAACCGTGTGGCACTTCGCCCGGGAATCGTTTCGCGCGAGAAGAGGATGACGGCGAACAGCTCTCCCGACCGCAGCAAACCGCCGAAGCCGACGACGGACTCGATAGCATACCGCTCCACGAATTCGCGTTGCGCGGGGATGTGCGGATTGCCGAGCGCACGTTCGACGTGGAATACGTCGTATGTCCGCGGATCCGAGCCCCGCACGCGCGGTTCGGCAGACGACATGAGTGACTCGATGTCGACGCCGAGTTCCTCGATCAGCCGGATCATCATCGGCGCAGCGCGCACGCTGTCGGCACTCGGCAGCGCGATCGTGCGATGCGCCTTCGACGCGTGGCGCGAATTCCAATCGGGCTCGTCGCCCGCCGTTCCAAGCAGCGTGAGGCACCGCATGTCCGGCGCCGCCGGTGCACCGTCGAGCTGCGTCTCGGCGAATTGCTGGAGCTCCGGCTCCAGCTCCCCATACCGGTGCGTCTTGTAGAAGCGCACCAGCGCGCACGACCGCTGGCCGGTTCCGGTCACGCAATGATCGTACAGGTAGCGCGTGATGATGTCCGCTGCGTCTTCCAGCGTGTCCGCCGTGCGGACGGCACGGCGAATGGCGATGCCGACGCGGAGCATGGCGCCTACCGTGAAATCGGTGACGTCAAGCGGTCCGAAATCCGGTTCGTGAGCCATGAGTCACCGACGAAGGTGGAGCGCCGGCCACCCCAGCGCCTCGCTCGAAAATGGGCAGGGGTCATCGCCGCCACAAGGAAGTCGCCAAGCGCCGAGCGGTCTGTGCGGCAAGCATCGTGCATGCCTGCTGGCGCAATGACTGCCGACCACGATCCCGGTGCCGTGCCGGATGCACTCGACCGCGCGTTTCGCACGCGCGAATCTTCATCGCTCGCGCCCGCCGTCGATGCGCGCGCGACCGCCGCGCCGGCCGGGCCCGGGGCTCCCACCCCCGACCTGACGCGTACGGGCGACGCGATCGACCAGCATCGCAGCCGCTCGGTCGAAGTGACGCTGATTACCGTGCTGGCCGTGCTCTACACGATGTATTTCGCTCGCAGTTTCCTCATTCCCATCGTCTTCGCGACGCTTCTCAACTTCCTGCTCAGTCCACTCATCCGGCGGATGGCAAAGCGTCGCGTGAAGCCGCCCATTGGAGCGGCGATCGTCGTGCTGGTGCTGCTCACCGGGATCGGCTGGGGGACGTACGAGCTGGCCACGCCCGCGCAGCGCTGGGCATCCATCGCGCCGCAGAGTTTCGCCAAGGCGCAGGACAAGCTGCGAGGCATCATCAAGCCCATGCAGCAGGTATCCAGAAACGTCGAGCAGGCGGCGAACGCCGTGGGCAGTTCGTCGGGCAAGTCCAAGGAAGTGGTCGTGCAGTCAGGCCCGAGCATGACCTCGCGGGTGTTCGGCACCACGCAGAGGATCGTCGCGGCATTGTTCGAGATCTTCATCCTGCTCTACTTTCTCCTCGCCGGAGGCGATCTCTTTCTTCAGAAGCTCATCAAGGTGCTGCCCAACGTGAGCGACAAGGCGAAGGCCGTGGAGATTGCGCGCGCCACGGAGGCGACGGTGTCCGCGTATCTCACCACGACGTTTCTCGTGAATCTCGTGGAGGGTGCCATGGTGGCACTCGTGTTGTGGATGCTGGGCATGCCAAGCGCCGTGCTCTGGGGCGTCCTCGTCTTCTTCCTGGAGTTCGTACCGTATCTCGGCGCGGCCGCCGCGGTCGTGGTGCTGGGCCTCGCCGGCCTCACGACATTCGACGAGGTCGGCCGCGCGCTGCTGATTCCCGGAAGTTTTCTCGCGATCAACATCCTGCAGGCCAACCTGGTCTCTCCCTGGCTGCTCGGTCACCGGCTCACCCTCAATCCGGTGGCCATCTTCGCGGGACTCGCGTTCTTCTACTGGCTCTGGGGCGTGCCCGGCGCATTCCTCGCCGTCCCCCTGCTGGCGACGTTCAAGATCTTCTGCGACAACATCCAGTCGCTCGCAGCGATCGGTGAATTCCTCGGCCAGCGCGACGAGGACGAGCGACGCCAGTCGGCGCGCGCGTAAGGCGCACTACCGTCGCTTCAGGATCTTCGCCAGCGCGTCGGCGATGCGCGCAGCATCGGTCTCGTCGTCGGCCACTCCCACCTCGAGCGTGGCCGTCTCGCCGCCCGGCCTCCGCGCCACGTCCACCATCCAGCCGAGGCCGGGTCCGCCGCAGTGCGCGATGGCGCCCGACTTGAGATGCACCGTCACGATACCGGGAAAGCCGTACTCCACCACGCTTCCCTTCAAGGCCTTCTGCAGGCGCGACGCCACCGCGTAGCCGAGTTCGTGGTGAACGCTGGCATCGTCGCTGATCGCATGCTCGAACGTCTGGCTCATGAGTTCCGGCGGCAGTTCGAACCCGGCCAGCGGATCGTCATCACGCGGTGGAGGTCTGGACGGCATGGATGCGGGGGCGGAAATGTCGACATCGAGTGTGCAGCTCAGCGATTTTCTCGTGGCAACGACGGAGCCGAAGTCGCCGCCCAGCGGCACCCCGAGGGCTTGAGCCCGCGTTGCAGCAGGTCGAAGGTGCCCTGCACGACGACGAGCGCCAGCGCGGCCACACCGATGATCGCCCACCGGGGTCCGCGCCCTCTGCGCCGAAGCATCCACCACCCACCGAGCGCGATCGGCACCTCCACAAGAAAATCCTGGAGGGGGCGCTGATAAAGACGAAGGCCAAGCAGAGGCCCACCCGGCCAGAAGATCTTGTTGCCGGTCACGAAGTCGAGTGGCAGGTGCGCCAGCACCACGCCCGCCGTGAGCATGCCCGCGGCACGGGACCCCGTCGCGAGAAAGGCGATGCCGCCGAGCACCGCCCCGATGAGCGCCGCGGCGGGGATCGTATGCGAATACAGGCCGTACGGGCTGCAGATGCCGCTCAGCGCGTAGGCGACGTCGAGCAGGTCGGGCGCGATGGACGCACCCAGCAGCCAGAATAGCGACACGACAGGCCACTGCCCTCGCGCGGCCAACGCCACGCCGAGGTGTCCGGTGATCACGGCGGCAGGAACTTCCTGACTTCCTCGAGCAACCTCGCCGGCGGCACCGGCTTCGCCAGATACTCGTCGCATCCCGATGCGAGGGAAGCGTCGCGATCCCACGCGCTGGCCAGCCCGGTCACGACGATGATCGGGATCGCCCGAGTCGCGATGTCTTCCTTCAGGGTGCGCACGGCGTTCCACCCGCTCGTACCAGGCATGGTGACATCCATGAGCACGAGCCCGGGCTGCTCGCGTCGTACGACGTCCACCGCCTCGGCGCCGTCGGCCGCCTCGAACACGCGATAGCCCGCGCTGCTGAGGAGCGTGACGTACAGAGAGCGCTGATCGGCGTTGTCTTCGGCGACGACGATGGTCGGCGCGCGGGGAGCCGTGGACGGCATGCGCGTGAGGTAGGAGGTGCGCTGAAGATTATCGCGCGCGCCCTCGCTTGGCCATGCATGGGCGTCGTCATCTCGCGCGGCGCACCTCGATGCCCGGCGCACGGTGGCGCAGTCCATCCTCCCGCCCGCCATCATGCTCCTCACCCCGAAATACCTGCCCCGGCTCGCGGCCATCGTTGGACTATTCACTCGCTATGGCCTGCGCGATCTGGCGAAGCAGCAGGGCCTCATCACACGCGTACCGTCCGAAGGCGATGTCCCGCCCGACGAGATCGCCCAGCAGCGCGAGCATGCGGAGGGGTATAGGAAGCGGCTCGTCGAACTCGGCCCTGCGCATGTGAAGCTCGGTCAATTGCTCTCGACCCGGCCCGACCTGCTGCCCGACCCCTGCATCCAGGAGCTGGAAAAGCTGCAGGATGACGTGGGTCCCATCTCGCTCGACGATGTCGAACGCACGATCGAGGACGAGTTGGGCGGGCGCATCAGCAAGCTCTTCGACTTCTTCGATCCCGAGCCGCTCGGCACGGCCAGCCTGGGACAGGTCCACGGCGCCCGCATGCGCGGCGGGCGCGAAGTGGTGGTGAAGGTGCAGCGGCCGAACATTCGCGCGTCGCTCGCGGAGGAGCTCGACTATCGCACCGAAGCGCGCAACGCCGCCACCTTCCGCAAATCGCTCGCGCCGTTTCCACGCATCATGGTCCCCAAGGTCATCGAGGCCTACTCGAGCGAGCGGGTGCTCACGAGCGAGCGGGTGCACGGTGTGAAGGTGGACGTGGCCGCCACGCTGATCGAACAGAATGAGCCCACCAAGGACTTCGACCGCGCCGCGTACACGCGCGAGATCGCCACGCTCGTCTCACGCAACGTCGATCTCTCCGCGGCCGAGGTACAGGCAGGCAAGGTGCTGTTCGAGGTGATCGACCTCTCCATCCAGCACGGCTTGCGTCTTCCGGCCGAAATGACGCTGCTGGCCAAGGCGCTGTTCAATCTCGACGGCGTGACCCGCTCGCTCGATCCCGCATACACCCCCCCTCGACACGATTCGCGCCTTCGGCAACGAGATCGCGATGAAGCGCGCAACTGCTCCCGTACTGGCGCGCACCTGGCACCACGAGGTTCGTCATTGCCGCGGTGGTCGGCGTCTACATGGTGCTGAGCATCATGATGAGCGACCGGAAGCGCGACCGCGGCTGAGTGACTGATCGAACGGCTATACTTTCCTGATGCCCCCTTCCCGCGCCGACGCGCTCGTCGTCCTTGGGCGCGGTGTCGACCCCGACGGCGCGCTTCCCCTCCTCGCGAAACAACGAGTCGAGCGTGCCGCCGAGCTGTTCGCCTGGGGCGTCGCCCCGCGAATGATCTTCAGTGGCCGCTGCAGCCTGATGACGGAGTCCGTGCCTGCGCGTACCGAGGCAGCGGCCATGGCCGACTATGCCCGGTCGATGGGCATTCCATCGCGAGCGTTGCTGCTGGAGGAAGAATCACGTGACACGATCGGCAACGCGTATTTCGTCCTGCGTCGATTCCTCGAGCCGAACGACTGGATGTCCATCCGGGTCGTGACCTCCGACTTTCACATCCAGCGCACGGCGTGGGTATTCCAGAAGGTGCTCGGCCTCGGTTACGACGTCGCCTTTTCACCCTCCCCGTCGGAACTCGATCACAACACCATAGCGGCACGAGCGCGAGAGGAAAGCGACATTTCTGCGTTTCTCATGGATTGGCTCGGTCCCATCCAGGACGGTGACCCCATCGGGCTGGCTCGGCTGATCTGGCAGGAGCACCCCGGATATGCGCCGGAACCGACTGTCTCCAGGGCGGACATCCAGCGCCGCATCGCCGAAATCGCGCAGGGGCATCGCGCGGTGGACGGCGCGCCGAGGGGCGATAGGGTGCGACAGGGCCGAATCGCCGAACTCTGAGGGCAAGCGAGGTTCTTGCGATTGTGTTCCGCGTCACCCCCGCACCCGCTTCCAGAGGTCCGATGCTCTGCATCATCCATGGCTACCTGCTCGAGGGCTCGGGCAGCAATCTGTGGACACGGTGCGTCGTGGAGTCGCTCTGCATGGAGGGACACACCGTTCAGCTGGTGTGCCAGGAGCCCTATCCGGAGATCTACGACTGCATCGCGGAAGCCTACCGCTACCATCTGGACGGCACGGTGGAGACGATGCTCTCGCGCGCCGTGCCGTACCCGGGCAAGTGCATCATGCACAAGCCACAGCTGGGTGATACCCTGCCCGTGTACGTGTGGGACAAGTACGACGAATACCCGAACGTCGTGCCGATGGTCGAGCTCGACGACGACGCGATCGAGTCGTACGTCGAGACCAACGTGCGGGTGCTGCGGCAGGTCGTGCAGCGCCACGGTGTGCACGCGATGCACGTGAACCATGCCGTGCTCATGTCGGTGGTCGCCCAGCGGGTGAGCGCCGAAACGGGAGTACCGTACGCGATCATGGAGCACGGCAGCGGGCTTGAATACGCCTGCAAGCCGGACGTCCGCCTCAGGCGCATGGCGACGAGCGCATTCACCGATGCGGGACACCTCTTCGTGCACGGCGAGGAGATGCGTCACCGCATCGAGACCGTTCTCCCCGACGTGCCCGACCTGAACGCGAAGTTCAGCGTCCTCCCGCTCGGCGTGCACACCGCGCAGTTCGAGCCGGTTCCACGTGAGCGACGGCGCGAGAAAATGGGGCGGCTGTTCGTGGAGCTCTCGGAGCTGCCGCGTGGACGCAGGCCTGAGCAGCTCGTCGCCATGCTCGACGACGCGCGGCGGGCTGGTGACGGAGAGCGGCTGCGGAACGTGCTGTCCAGCGTGAAGTACGAAACCAAGGCGCCCGACGCGGACCTCGAGGAAAAGCTCCAGCAGGTGGACTGGGAGCACGACGCGATCCTGCTGTTCGTGGGCCGGCTCATCTCGGCCAAGGGCATTCAGTCGGGACTCGCCGCACTCCCGCTGCTGCTGGCCGAGGACGCGGGCATCCGCCTCATCGTCGTCGGGCATGGTCCGCTTCGTGAGCCGATGGAGGCATTCCTCTGGGCACTCGAGCATGGAGATCGTGAGCTCGTGATGCGAATCGTCGAGAGCGGGCGCATGCTGGAGGGCGATCCGGACGGAGCCGGCGGATCGCAGGCGCTCGGCAAGGTGAAGTGGTTCTACCATGACCTCGCCGCGCGCGGCGAACTCGATCGATACTTCGAGCTCGCGCAGGAACACGTGCGGGGGGAGCGGGTGATCTTCACCGGCTATCTCACGCATCACGAGCTTCAGCACCTCTTCCCCTGCTGCGACGCCGGAATCTTCCCGTCCATCGTCAAGGAAGCCGGGCCGCTCGTCTTCCTCGAGGCGCTCGCGTCCGGCTGTTTTCCGCTCGGCACCTACTTCGGCGGAATGAAGGCGAGCATCGATGCCATCGCCGACTTGTTTCCGCCCGAGATCGCCGCGGCGATGAAGATCGATCCGCTCGACACGGTTGCCGACATCGTGTCCAACGTGTCGCTCGCACTGCGGTTCGGCGTGCGGTACAAGGACGTGCTCAGCCGCACGGCCCAGTCGCGATACGATTGGACGAGCGTGGGACGGAAACTGGCGCATGAGCTCGACGCACTGGGCTCGACTCGGCACGGGAGTACAGCTGTTGCATCGAAGTAGCGTCATGCCACGCCGCCGACCTGACTTGTCGCTCCGACGCATCGCGATCATGCTCGCGGCACTCGGCGCCATTGGCATCGCGTGCGGACGATCGTCAACTGGCGCCGATGAGCCCTCGTCCGAGATTGCCGACGTTGCGGCGCGCGTGGCGCAGGTGGCCGCCGCGGTCACCGGTCAGGACGCTCCGCTCGCCGACGATCGGCTCGATGGCAACCATCTCGGGTTCGATACCCATACCTATCCGGGCGACAAGACGATGCGCGCCTGGAAGTCCGCGCCGCGTGCGCCCTATTCGTGGGTCGGTTTCTATCTCGTCTCGCCCTGCCACAAGGACGATTCGTGGAGCGGCAAACGGCAGACGCTCACCGACATGGGTTGGGGCCTGGCCGCCGTCTACGTCGGCCAGCAGACCTGGGGACGCACGCCGAAGCCGCTCACGCCCGTGCGCCTCGCGCAGCTCACGAAACAGAAGGCGAGTTGCAACGCCGATTTCATCACGGCCGAGCGTGGTGCGGCGGATGGACGCGACGCCATCGTGACGACGAGAGCCGAAGGGTTCGCACCCCGTTCCGTAGTATTCCTCGACATCGAGCGAATGGAGAAGATGCCGCAGGCGATGCGCGACTACCATCGGGCATGGGCTCGCACGCTGCTACGGGACAGCAGCTTCCTGCCGGGCGTCTACGTGCATGCACATAACGCGCAGGCCGTGCATGACGACCTCAAGGCGGAGTTCGTCGCCGCCGGTGTAACGGAGGAGCCGCGTGTGTGGGTCGCCACCGGCCGTGGCTTCGACGAGAGCAAGGCGCCGCACGAGGTGGGTTTCCATTTCGCCGGCATGTGGCAGGGACTGATCGATGTCGCCCGCGCAGTCGCCGACATCAAGCTGCCGGTGGACGTCAACGTCTCGTCCTGGATCTCCCCGTCCGAGCCCTCGCGCGTCGTCGACTGAGCCGTTGCCGGGCTGATCGGGTCACGGCCGAGTCCGCCGATCCGGAAGTGCTTGGGCGGCGTATCCCCCGTGTAGCGCAGTCCAGGGGGAATGCGCGCCGACGGGCACTCTTTGCGCCTGTCGGGAGTACTACTGTGAGACCGGTGGACGCCACTTGCCTCGCGACCCGATCCCGGAGCAACTCATGACCGATTTCCCGCGTGGCGCACGACGCGCAGTACTGTTCGCGCTCGCCACCGTGTCCTTAACCGCCGGCGCTGTGCCGGCGGCCGCCCAGACGTCCGCACGTTCGACGAAAGGAGACCGTCGCATGACCGAAACATTCAAGAAGCCCGCCGACGCAGAGCTCAAGACCAAGCTGACACCGATGCAGTACAAGGTGACGCAGCACGAAGGCACCGAGCCGCCCTTCAAGAACGAGTACTGGAACAATCACGAGCAGGGCATCTACGTCGACATCGTCTCGGGTGAGGCACTCTTCAGCTCAGCGGACAAGTTCGAATCCGGCACGGGGTGGCCGAGCTTCAGCCGCCCGCTCGCGCCGGAGAACGTGAAGACCAAGACCGACCGTCAGTTCTTCATGTCACGCACTGAGGTGCGCTCCGCGCACGCCGATTCCCACCTCGGACATCTGTTCGATGATGGGCCGAAGCCGACAGGGCAGCGCTACTGCATGAATTCCGCGTCGATGCGCTTCATCCCGGCCTCGAAGCTGGTGGCGGAGGGGTACGGCGAGTACGCGAAGCTCTTCGACGGCAAGAGCGCGAAGTAGCGGATGATCGAAGGGAAGAGGGGGGGGG
>JAJAYP010000178.1 GCA_026786185.1 Gemmatimonadaceae bacterium | reverse complement strand
GACATGGATGAGGAGCCCGCTCCGCTGCTTGCGCATGACGGGCAGCACGGCGCGATTCACGCGGACGACGCCGAACACGTTGACGTCGAACATCCGCTGCCACTGCTCCACCGTGTACGCCTCAGTCACCCCAAGGCCGGCGTAGCCGGCGTTGTTGATGACGACGTCGAGCCGGCCCGCTTCGCGAACCGCGTCGTCCACCGCGGCCGTCACGGAGGCCTCGTCGGTCACGTCCAGCTCGAGCACCGTGAGCGCGAGGTCTTCGTCGCTCGCGATGCGCTCGAGGCTCGCGCGCGATTCGGCGTTGCGACCGCGCGAGGCGCGCATGGTGGCGATGACGTGATGTCCACGCCGCGCCAGCCGCTGCGCGGTATCGAGTCCGAACCCCGAGCTCGTGCCGGTGATCAATACGACGGTGCGCATTGCGATGTCCTCGAGGGTGAAGGTCAGAAGTCCAGGGTATCGAAGAACAGCAGCGTCGCCCCGCCGGTGGCGAACGTCATGACGTCGGCGGCGGTCGCCTGTCCCTCCGGCGACGCGAGCGCCTTCTGGAGGTCGTCCATGGAATCGAAGCGCAGCGTCCCGACGCGGTGGTAGGACGCCGGTCCCGCCGGCGTGACGATCGGGCCCTTGCTCAACTCGATGGAGCGCAGTCCGGGCATCTTCTGCGCGATCGCGACGTGGGTCGTCTTGTAGTACGCGTCGAACGCAGCGGGATCCTTCGGCGTGTTGTACAGCGCAACGACTCGTGCCATCGGAGCTCCTCCGCTCGGGTGGGGCCGGAACGAGGGCCGGTTGGCCAGCCCGACGTTGACGGCGGGGCTTCGAAACTGGCGTCGCCCGGTCGCGGCCACAAGGGTGCGGCGGAGGCGGTCGCATGCTCAACGGGGTCGTGGTAGGGCGCGCCATGTCCGACACGATCGGCTCGTCGCGCTGAAGGTCCTCAATCCGGACTTCGGGGCAACACTCGGCGCGACGCGCCGACCGATCGAGATGCAATCACTTCGTCGGGTACTGTCTCTTCACGTACGTGATCGACGTGTCGACCAGCTGCTTCAATACGTCCATGTCGATGTCGTCGAGCTTCTTTAGGTAAAGACATGCCTTGCCCATTGTGTGCTTGCCAAGCTTCGCAAGCAGTGCGTCGCGCTCCGGGAATTCGGCAAGGTAGATCGAGATCGCCGCTTTGCGCGGCGAGAATCCGGCGATGCAGGAGTCGCCTTCGTGTCCGCTGTCATACTTGTAGTGGTAGGTACCGAAGCCGACGATGGTGGGTCCCCACATGCGCGCTTTCGCGCCGGTTGCGTGCGACATCAGCTTGATGAGCACGCGACTGTCGTCGCGCTTGCGCGCGTCTTCGACCTTCGCGATGAATTCGTCGACGCTCACTGCAGTTGGCTTGGTCCTGGTGTCGGCCATCGCTGTTGAATGCAGTGTGGGTTGGATGTTCGTGTGCTTTAGATGCTAACGCCGATCGCGAAAGCTCGGGAGCAATCGCATGAGCGCGACACCGGATGTCAGCCCGACGAACGTCGCGATGAACAGATCGAATGTCTGCGTTTCGCTGTCGGGCTTTCCGGTGGTGTCGACGTAATCGCCGTCGCACCGCGCGAGTGTTAGCGATGTCATTCACTGTTCATGCGACGGGGCTCGCGGCATCAGCTGAGGCCCTGCTGCTGAAGCAGGCGAACAACAGCGTCCCGGGAGGCACCATATGCCGCCCAAACCGACGCACACCAGTCGTCGATCGCAGCGTCGCGTGCCGGCCCCCCCCGGGGCCGCCAACACGTCTGCGGCCGTGACCTCGCCGCGGAAGTCCGGCGGCACGAGCGCCGGCAACGCCGGTCGGCGGCGCGACAGCACGGCGTGCGCGCGCTGGACCTGCCGCCCGGTGTAGCCGCGCTCCACCCGCAAGTACAGCCCGACGAGCGCGAAGGCCAGCTGGAGCGGCGTGGTCCGCGCGTCCGCGTGCTGCGCCCCGAATGCGTCAACGACGTGCTGGTGCACGAACGCCGGACCGCTGTGTTCCAGCGTGTAGGCATACAGCGCATCGCGAACAGGGTCAGCGGCGATCATGATGGGCGGCAGGACGTGACCGACGCACGGCGGTGGATCGAGCGTGGAGGCTCGCTGGCCGCATCACGCGTAAAGAATTCAAGTAATAGTGCGCGTGAAGCGCGCACATAAATTGGCGATCCTTTGGCAGCTTCAGCGTACGTTATCTCGCTCTGTCGCGATCCTCCATCGGCACAAAGGTGAGTTGATCGACACTCGATTGAACTTCCGGCGGAGCCTTCGGGTGGCTTCAGCGCTCGTTCGCCCGCCGGCGCGCGGCTTATCGACTGGCGAGCAGCCCCGCCACGGACAGATCTTCATCCAACTCGTCCCAATGGATGCCGATTCCCCCGCCGATCAGGCGCCACTTCGCGCGCGCTGTAGGCGCGGCGGCCTGTAGCGTCGGAAACCACGCCAGCGGCACCGTGAGCTCACGCCCATCCGCGAGCCGGACCATGAGCGCGTCCTCGCTCACGCGGACATCGACGGCGCGCGGCTCGATCCTAATGGCCGAAGTACTCATCCCACTTCTCCTGGAACAGGACGTGGTGCTCCTCAACCAAGCGCACGAGGGCTGTCAGCTCCGAGCTCCGAAACCCTGCGTTCGACGCCAACGAGACCGGCGTACGCCAGAACTTGGCGTAGCGCTCGGCCTGGTCGACGTGAATGTGCGCCGGCTCCTGGCGCTCGTTGCTGAAGAAGAAGAACCGATAGCCAGCAATTCGGAGAACGGTCGGCACCGTCCCAATCTACCGGCCAAGTCCGCTTGCCGCCAACGGGCCGTGACCTCGATCTCGCTGAGTTGGCCCGGCGCGCGGCGTCTTCCACGTGCTCGAAGCTGTTCCGCTCGGCGATTGCCGGCGCGTACCGCGCATCGTGCCGGTCCACCTTGCTCGGCTTCAGCGTTTCCGGCCCTTCGCCGCCCTGGTTGGCGTCACATCACCCTCGCGGCGCTCCGCCGCCATCATCGGCTCGTCGTCGGCCTTGCTCCACACACGTTCCAGGTCGCCTGGCGAAACGTGCACCGGCGCTCCGGCAAGAATGCCGGTGACGTTCCGGAAGGGACGTCCCATACGCATGCCATGTTCGTCGATGGTGAACTCGCGGATCGCCTTGTCGTGTGCCGAGCCGCGCATCTTCAGCACCGTGAGGCCGCGCTTCATCTGGCCGAACATCTCGACGTATCGTAGCAGGATGATCGAGTCGGTGAGCGTGGAGATGTGGGTCTCCGTGATCGAGTCGCCGCCCATCAAACTCTCGGTGGTCGACGTAAACAGCGCGGTGATTTCCTGGTGCTTCACGAACGATGTGAGGCCGATGACGAATTCGCGGAACGCCTTCGGCGAGCCGACATGCTCCAGCGCCGACAGGCTGTCCAGCGCAACCCGATGCGGCTTGAAATCGAGAATCGCGGACTGGATCGTGACCAGCCAGTCCTCGAGCCCTGACACATCGGGATAGTCGCAAACGACACGCAGCAGCCCTTCCTTCTCCAGCTTGCCAAAGTCGACGCCCCAGCCAGTGGCATTGCGCGCCAGCTGATCGCGGCTTTCCTCGAACGCGAGGAGAAGGCACCGCTCACCGTGGAAGGCGCCGCCCTGGAGGAACTGCGTCACGGTGAGCGTCTTGCCCGTGCCCGTCGCGCCGGAGACGAGCGTCACCGAATCGCGGAACAGCCCGCCTCCGCACATCTCGTCGAGCTGGACGTTACCCGACGAAATCCGGACGCTCGACGACTTCATGCTGAGGTGCATCGCTGACAGCGGAATGACGATCACGCCGCCATCGGGTACGATCGTGAACGGATACTCTCCCTTCTGGTGATCGCAGCCGCGGAACTTGAGAATCTCGATCGTGCGGCGGCGGCTCTCGTCCTCGAGCACGTTGCGCAGAATCATCACGTTGTCGGCGATGAATTCCTCGACGCCGAATCGCGCGATCGGACCATAGTCTTCGGTGCGCTCCGCCGTGAGCACCGCGGTGACGTGCATCGCCTTCAGCGCCGACGCGATGCGGAACAGCTCACTCCGAACGATTGACTGGTCGGAGAACTGCGAGAACACCGCGCCCAGCGAATCCACCGCCACGCGCTCCGCCTTCACCTTCTTCACCGCGTGCTGGACGCGCGCCAGCAGCGCGCCAAGGTCGAAGCTGCCTGATTCGACGGAGTCGATGTGGGGATCGGGAGACGCGTCGACGAACGCCAGGAGGTTATCGTTCTCCCACTTCTGAAGGTCCCAGCCGAAGCTGAGCATGTTCTTGCGGATGTCGGTCGCCGATTCCTCGAAGGTGACGAACACCGCGGGCGTGCCAGCGTTGATCCCGGCGGCGAGGAACTGCACGGCGAAGATCGTCTTGCCGCTGCCCGCCGTACCGGAGATCAGCGTAGTGCGATTTCGCGGGAGCCCGCCCTTCGCAATGATGTCGAAGCTCGAGATCCCAGTGGCAATCTTCTCGACCGGGGCGTGCTTCGTTGACTGCTTCTCGATCCCCGCGTGCTTCGTGGCCTGACTCATGACGCGACCCCATCAGCGTTCGCCGTGCGAACCGGACGGACTTCCAGTCCCAGCAGCACCTTCTCCTTGTCGGAAAGGTCTCCAATGACGCGTCGCAGCGGCAAAGGGAGCGATTTGATGAGCGTCGGCGTCGCGAGGATCTTCTCGTCCTCGGCTACATCCGGAAACTGCAGCACGTCGATGATCTCGAGGTCGTACTGACCATCCAGCTCTTGCTCACAGATGCGACGCAGATTGGAGATGGCCGTGCCGGTGCGTGAGCTTGTGCCGGTCACGAATAGCCTCAACAGGTACCTGGACAGGGGTCTACCTCCCGAAGGGGCCAGTTTGAGCGTTGCCCGTATGCTCGGAGGCGGGCTGCGGTGGCGCCAGCGTGACGGACCCCGATGCGGGCCCACCAGTTGCATTACTTGAGCCGCGTGTCTCCAGCGGAATCGTCCTTTCCCGGGTCGGTCCGCCGCGGGACGCTATGCGCTCCTCGAGCCCGGTTGCGATGTCCGATAGCACGCTGACAGATAGCACGCTGACCGCAGGCATCCCTCCAGGGACGGCATCGCCGGAGCAGACGACGTGGGGCCGGCTGCGTGCGATCATCGAGAGTCTCGCGGACGGCATCGTCATCGTCGACCGGTCGGGTGTCATCCGCTTCGCGAACCCCGCCGCGGCGCGGCTTTTCACGCGCACGCCCGAAGCGCTCGTCGGCACGTCGCTCGGCACTCCGCTGCTCGCCGGTGAAACGACGGAGATGGAAATCGTCCGGCGCGGCGGCGGCGAAGTCGTCTACGCCGAGCTGCGCGTCGTCGATACGGAATGGGAAGGGGAGACCGTCGAGCTGGTGTCTCTCCGCGACGTCACCGACCGGAAGTACGCCGAGGAGCGCTCCCGCCAGCTGACGCACGAGCGGGAAGCTCGCCTCGCGGCGGAAGCGGCCAGCCGCGCCAAATCGGATTTCCTCGCGATCATGTCGCACGAGTTGCGCACGCCGCTCAACGCCATCCTGGGTTACTCGCAGCTCATCGAGCTCGGCATCTCCGGAGTGCTCAGCGACAAGATTCGCGATCAGGTCGGGCGGATTCGGGGGAGCGCACGGCACCTGCTGGGACTGGTCAACGACATCCTCGATCTCGCCAAGGTCGAAGCGGGACGGCTGTCCGTCGCGAACGTTCCGGGTCTCGCCAGCGAAACGATTGCCTCCGCGATCACGCTCGTCCACCCGCAGGCCGAGACGAGAAATCTGACGCTCGACGTAAGCCCGGACGTGGACACGATCCCGCCGTACCTCGGCGACGAGGAGCGCGTGCGGCAGATCATGGTGAACCTCCTCTCGAACGCGGTGAAGTGCACGGAGCCCGGCGGAACGATCACCGTCGATGGCGTCCTGACCACCGCGCCCGATCCGCGTGCGCGGCTTCAGCCCCGGCGCGCGCACATCCGACTCTCGGTCACAGACACCGGCAGCGGCATCCTGCCGGAGAAGCTGAGCGCCATCTTCGAGCCGTTCGTTCAGGCCGAATCCGGCCACACACGCGCCGTCGAAGGAAGTGGACTGGGCCTCACGATCGGGCGGCGGCTGGCACGCGCGATGGGTGGCGACCTGACGGTGGAGAGTACGGTCGGTGTCGGATCGACGTTCTCGTTGTGGCTCCCTGCCGCCGGCGCCGGAGCGGACATGGCCGAGGAGGACGCATCCGCCGAGACGACGGCGTTCGATTCGCCTGCGCGCGCCGAATCCGGACCAGCGAGAGTCCCGCGCGAGCTTCGCGGACTGTGCGAAGTCTCCGAAGGGCTGCTGGCCGAGCTCCAGCCGCTCGTGAGAGTCGTCGTTGGGCGCATTCGGTCCGATCCGGCGCTGCCGATGGCCGCCGGACTGCGGACATCGCAGGTGGCCGATCATCTCGCCACGCTGCTTGCGGACATCGCGGGTGCGTTGCTCGTCCTCGAGGAGGAGGCGGGCGAACTTTCCCCGCTCCTGGCCGATGCGATGGAGATTCAGCGGCTCGTCGCCGAACGGCATGGCGCACAGCGTGCCCGCCTCGGCTGGACGGAGTCGGCGCTGCGACGCGAGATGATGATCATTCGCGAAGAACTCGAGCGGGTCGTGAGGACTCACGTGCCGGCCACTGGTCCGCTCCAGGCCGCCGACGCCGTGGCAACGGCGAACCGGTTCCTGGATCAGGTTGAATACCTGGCCGTCCGATCGCTCGAGAAGGCGCGCGAAGTCTGATCCGTCGTCGGCCAGTGAAGATGACGGCTCAGAAGTACAGCGTTGCCAACACGACTGGCGGTCGCCCCGCCCGAGTGCGCACTCGTGTTGCGGAAGGTGTGCGGCATTGGGCGGGAGTGGATGCCTATTCCAGCTCGTCTCCAGCCACCGGTGGGTGACGTCGCGCGCGAACCTTCCTGAGCACATGCTCGAACTTCTTCCGGCCGCCTCGAGCGGCGCGCGCGGCCAGGTATTCATCCGTCAGCAAGGCCGCCATCTTTTCGGCCAATGCCGTGGCGATCAACTGATTGATCGAGATGTCCTCTCGTGCAGCAAGCTCACGCGCCTGCTTGTGAAGGGATTCCGGAAGACGGAGACTGATGCTGCTCATGGGACCACCTCGAGAAGCCGGAGAAGTTTTCCCGGGCTGATGGCGCTGACGCCGAATTGATCGACGCCGGTGAAATCACGAAGGTTGTGCGTCACGATGTAGTCAGCGCCCGCTTCGACCGCCAACTCCAGCAGCAGATCGTCGGTCGGATCGGGCAGGAAGGGCCGCCACAGATAGAAGATCGTGCGATGATCCGCGATGCTGCAGATGTAGTCGACAACATCATCGATATCGGCGAAAGTCAGGCCGAGCTCCCGGGCCTGACGCTTCGCGACCACAGCGCCCGGACGAGGATACAGGCATGACGGATCAACCGACGCTCCAGCGGCCGATTCCAGATTCCTACGTTGTCCCCGGCACTCGGCTGGTCGCGGGCGAATATCCCGGCAGCCATCCAGACACGAAACCGGCAGAGGCAGAGGCAAAGCTCGCGGCCTTCCTGAACGCGGGGATCACGGCATTCGTCGACCTCACCGATCCGCACGACCCGCTCAGTCCTTATTCGCCTGCGCTGAAGAAGTTGGCTGCGTCGCGTGGCATCGACCTCCACTACGACCGGCTCACGATCCGTGACATGGATGTGTGCGACGCGGCGCACATGCGTTGCGTGCTCGACGCCATCGACGCGCACCTTGCCGCTGGCCGCGCGGTGTACGTGCACTGCTGGGGCGGCATCGGTCGCACGGGGATGGTGGTGGGCAGCTGGCTTGTGCGACATGGCCGGACGGGCGTCGAGGCGCTGGCCGATGTCGATCGCCTCTTCCGCTCGATGTCGCCGCGAAAGGTGCGTGAGCATCAGGCGTGGGGCTCTCCGCAGACTGATGCGCAGCGCAAGGTCGTGCTGACCTGGTCGGAGATCGAGCCAGAAGCCGGATCACGTGCGTGATCGTCACGTCGGTGCCCTCGTCGGCCTCGCGGTCGGCGACGCGCTCGGCACGACGCTGGAGTTCAAGGCGCCTGGCACCTTCCAGCCGATCGACGACATGATCGGTGGCGGGCCGTTCAATCTGAAGCCCGGTCAGTGGACCGACGACACGTCGATGGCGGTGTGCCTTGCCGAGAGCCTGCTCGAGTGCGGCGGCTTCGACGCCGAGGATCAGATGCGGCGCTATGTCCGGTGGTGGGACGAGGGGTACTGGTCGAGCACCGGAAAATGCTTCGACATCGGCAACACCGTGCGCGCTTCGCTGTCGGCGTTCAAGCGCACCGGAAAGGGCTTCAGCGGCTCGACGTCGGAGATGTCGGCCGGCAATGGCTCTCTCATGCGACTCGCGCCGGTGCCGATGGTCTTTGCGGCCGACCCGGCCCTCGCGATTCGAATGTCTGGTGACAGTTCGCGCACGACGCATGGCGCCGCGGCGGCTGTCGATGCTTGTCGCTATTACGCGGGGCTGATTCTCGGCGCGCTGGCCGGCGTGCCGAAGACCGTGCTGCTCGGCGCCGGCTACTCACCGGTTGCGGGGTTGTGGGAGCGTGAGCATCTGCATCCGGCGATCGCCGTGGTCGCGGCGGGATCATTCAAGTGGAAGGAGCCGCCGGCGATTCGGGGGACCGGCTATGTCGTCGACAGCCTCGAGGCCGCGTTGTGGGCGTTCTCTCGCACGGATGACTTCCGAAGTGGTGCTCTCGCGGCCGTCAACCTTGGTGACGACGCGGATACGACGGGCGCGGTGTACGGACAGCTGGCGGGGGCGTACTACGGCGTGG
>JAJAYP010000177.1 GCA_026786185.1 Gemmatimonadaceae bacterium | reverse complement strand
GGGGGGGGGGGGTGGGGGGGGCGGCTGGCCCTCCCCCCGTGGGGGGGCGGTTGGGGGCGCCGCTACCGGGGCGCCCCACCAACGCATCGAGTGGCAGGGTCGATCAGGTCAGAAGGCGACGACGCCCTCGACCACGAAGCCCTTGAACTTCCCGCCATTGCGGATATCCGTCGTCGGGAAGTCGAGGTAGCGCTGCTGGACGAACTCGATCTTCGAGAGCACGTTCGGCGTCACGAACCAGCCGCCGCCCATCTGCGTACGGCGCACCGTGATGTCGTTCGGGATGCCGGCGAGCTGGCCCTTCACGACATTGTAGCGGCCGCCGAGATAGAGCTTGTCATCGGCGAACCGATAGAGTCCTTCGCCGACGTGCTGGCGAAGTGTCCGGCGCTTGGGCTCATTCGCTGCCGCACCGGTCATCGTCTCGACGTTGCCGAAGAACTCGGCGCCGCGATACTTGACGAAGGGGTTCACCACGAATGCGGTGACCATGTTTCGCATGCCGGACTGCACGGCACCCGACCAGGCCTGCGCGCTTTCGACGGACGACGTGTTCTCGAGCACGCTGTAGTACTTGGAACCGGCACGGTCACCGCTCGTCAAGGTGCCATTTGCCGCCTGGTCCTTCTTGTACAGCGAACCAGTGAGGCGCATGCGCAGGTCGGTGCTGAGCTGCTTGTCCACACCGAGCTTGGCCAGGTAGGTGGGGCCGCGCTTTTCCGGCGACGTCACCTGCCCCTTGATCTCGCCACCCGTCATGCCAACCATCGCCATGTAGCCGCCGGCGCGCAGATACGCTTCGGCGCCGATCTCGGTGGTGAAGGCGTCCATGACGAAGTTGCCGACGAAGGGGTTGTAGATCGTCTGACCGTTGTCGCTGCGGCGGAAGTGCTGGTCGCCGTAGTTCACTTCGAAGTGACCGACCTTCAGTGTCGCGAAGTTCATGACCATGTCGAGCAGGTCACTCTCGATCGGCGAGCCGTCGATGAGGAAGTAGCCGTCCTTCACCCAGAACTCGTTGTGATGCCTGGACGAGGCATAGGTCTCGACGGCGACGCGGATGCCGCGCGCAAGCTGCGCGTTCAGGTACAGATTGGCGTTCGCCGTGTTGAAGCCCGAGCCGATCCGGATGAGCGCGTTCTGGTTGACGGTATTCACGAGGCGCGGCGCGGCCGTGTTCTCGTGGGTGATGTTCTGGAAGAGCTGCGAGAAGGCGCCGCCCCAGGCCAGCTTGAACCCGTCGTACGAGGCGCCCGCTTCCTTCGGCGATTCGAAGACGTTGAGACCGCGGTTGTCGTTCGCTCGCATGTGCTGGATCTCAACCGATGGGGCGAGGTAGCGTGCGCGGGCCCGCTTCGCGGCGGCCAGGCTATCGGCTGCCGCGCTCGAATCCTTCGCGGTTCCGGCGGGCGTGACGACGAACGCCGTATCCTTTTTGCCCCCGAAGGTCTGTGCATTGACGCCGGTGGGCAGTGCCGCGAGAAGTGCCACGGCAGCGCTCAGTAGGTAGATGCGATCGGTCTTCATGGAAGTATCCTTGTAGAAGGATGAAGTGGATGCGCCTGTCTGGAACGGTCAGCTCTTGAAGACGAAATCGAACTTCACCTGCACCTTGTCGCCGACCTTGATTCGGCCGAACATCAGGCTGGGTCGCTTGAGGTCGTAGGCGCTGAGCGCGACCTCGTAGCCGCCGACGATCCGCATGGCGCCGTTGCCGGCATCCGTGGCGACCGCGGAGATGTCGATGGGGTGCTTGGCTCCGCCCAGGGCGAGCGACCCACGCATCGAGCCCTTCACGCCGCTCGGCCCTTTCGCGACATCGTACGACGCGAGCGCGAAAGAGATCGTCGGATTCTCCTTGACCTTGAGAGCCGTCCGCATGTGCTCGTTCATCGTGCCGTTGCCGCACTCGATCTTCGCGGCCGGTACGGAGAGCTCCACCGTGCGGACACCTTTCTCACCAGCCAGGACCTCGCTCACCGCGCCGGCGCCCGTGCCTTTGACGCTGATCGTGAACTCGGGCACCTTGCACTCGAAGGCCTTGATCGTCGACGTGCCCTCCACCCAGATCCTGCTCTGCGGCTGCGCGACGAGATCGTCGGCGGCGATGCGGGTGGGCGCCAGAACCACGACGGCGGCGGCGAAGGCGTGCGTGATCTGGAAGCGCATATCCTGTCCTCATGGAAGCGAGACGACGGTGATCGCCGTCATGCAATGAAGATAGGATTTACCGGGGAGGTCAGCCGCCGGGAGTTCGACTGATCGTGGAGGGGGCATTTCGCCGTGGCCGGTAGGGAGTTTCCCTCGCCGGCGGCTGAATGGCGCGGCCAGCCACCCGGCCGGCGCGTCACATGGCGCGAAGGGAGAACAGCGCGGCAGCCAATGCCATCAGCGTGCCGCCCCCCAGCACGATGCCGTGCATCATCGTCAGAATGCTGCGATTGCTGAACAGCGTGTTATCCATGTGCGACCTCCAGGGCGAATACCGGCTGAACGAAAGCCGGTGGTGCTGGAGCGGTCAGGTTGGTCGACTCCCGTGCGGTCTCGAGCCCGCGCTCCCGCCAAAGTGAATACACGGCGGGAATCACGATCAGGGTGAGCAAGGTCGAGGTGAGCATGCCGCCCACCATCGGCACGGCGATGCGCTTCATCACGCTGGCGCCGGTGCCAGTGCCCCATAGAATCGGCAGCAGCCCGATCATCGTCGAGGCCACCGTCATGATCTTCGGGCGAACCCGCTCGACCGCACCCTCCATCACGGCCTCGTATAGATCTGACGTCGCCCGCATGCGTCCGGCCGCGTGCCGTTCGTTCCAGGCGCGATCCAGATACACGAGCATGACGACCCCCGTCTCCGCCGCCACACCGGCCAGAGCCAGAAATCCGATGGTCACGGCGACGGACCAGTTGTAGTCGAGCGCCCACAGCAACCAGATGCCGCCGATGAGCGTGAACGGGATCGAGAGCATCACGATCAGCGTCTCGCTCACGTTGCGGAAGTTGAAGAAGAGCAGCAGGAACACGAGCGCAAGCGTGGCCGGCACGACGAGCCGCATCTTCGCTTTCGCGCGCTCCATGTACTCGTACTCGCCGCTCCACACCGCGGTATAGCCGGATGGCAGCACCAGCCCCTGCGCGACGACGCGCTGCGCCTCCGCAACGTATGAACCGACATCGCGCTCGCCCGGATCCACGTACACCCACGCCGTCGGCTGCGCGTCCTCGGTGCGCACGACCATCGGTCCGGCGACCTCGCGGATGGTGGCGACCTGGCCGAGTGGCACCTGCGACGCTCCCACTCGTGACCCTGAAACCTGCGATGCTCCCATGGCACTCGACGCGCCCATCGCGCCGGCACCGCTCGCCTCGTGATTGATCGGCACGAGCACCGACGCGAGTTTCTCCGGCGTGTCGCGCAGCTCCTGCGGATAGCGCACGCGCACTCCGTATCGCTCGCGACCTTCCACCGTCTGCGTGATGGTCATCCCGCCGATCGCCGTCGCGATGACCGTCTGGATGTCGCCGACGTTGAGGCCATGACGGGCCGCCGCGACCCGATCGATGTCGATGTCCAGGTAGTAGCCGCTCACCGCACGCTCGGCGAAGACGGAGCGCGTGCCCGGCACCATCTTCAGAAGCTTCTCCATCTCCTTACCGAGCCGCTCGAGCTCAGCGAGATCGGGACCGAACAGCTTCACGCCCACCGGCGTGCGGATGCCCGTCGCGAGCATGTCGATTCGTCCCTTGATCGGCATCGTCCACGCGTTGCTGACCCCCGGCATCCGCACCGCCGAATCCATCGCGGCCACGAGCCGCTCGTAGCTCATGCCCCGCCGCCACGACTTCTCCGGCTTGAGCGTGATGGTGGTTTCCGACATGTCGAGTCCCGCGGGGTCGGTGGCGGTATTCGCGCGACCGGCCTTTCCCCAGACGGAGGCGACCTCCGGGAACGTCTTGAGAATGCTGTCCTGCTGTCGCAGCAGCTCGCGCGCGCGGGCGACACTGATCCCCGGCAAGGTGGTGGGCATGTAGAGAATCGTTCCCTCCTCGAGCGGCGGCATGAACTCGCTGCCGATGCGCTGGAAGGGGATCCACGTGAGTATCAAGGCGACGGCGGACGCGGTGATCACCGGCCAGCGATGCTGCAGCACCCACGCGAGTACCGGCCGATACGCGCGGATCATCCCTCGACTCAACGGATTGCGATCCTCGCGCTGGATGCGTCCGCGAATGAACAGCCCCATGAGCACCGGCACGAGTGTGATGCTGAGCAGGCTCGCGGCCGCCATCGCGAACGTCTTGGTGAGTGCGAGCGGCTTGAACAGTCGCCCCTCCTGCCCACCGAGCGTGAAGACGGGAATGAACGACACGGTGATGATCAGCAGCGAATAGAACAGGGACGGTCCCACTTCCTTTGCCGACGCGAGCACGATGTCCCATCGCTCGCTCGTGGTGAGCATCGCCGTATCGATGGTTTTCGCGCCCGGTGGCGCCCGCCGCTCGAGATGCTTGTGCATGTTCTCGACGGAGACGATGGCCGCGTCGATCAGCTCCCCGATGGCGATCGCGATCCCGCCGAGCGACATGATGTCGGCGCCGATGCCGAAGGCGCGCAGACCGATGAAGGCGATCAGGACGCTCAGGGGTAGCGTGATGACCGCAACGAGCGACGAGCGGACGTGCAGGAGGAAGACGATGCAGATCAGAGCGACGATCACCACCTCCTCCACCAACGTCCACTTGAGCGTGTCGATCGCGCGGTCGATGAGGCCGCTCCGATCGTACACGGGATGGACGACGACCCCCGCGGGCAGGGTGCGCTGGACCTCGGCAAGCTTTGCCTTCACGCCGTCGATGGTGGTGCGCGCGTTCTCGCCGAACCGCATGACGACGATGCCGCCCACCGCATCGCCACGACCATTCAGGTCGGTGACTCCGCGGCGCACGCCCGGCCCGACCGAGACGCGTCCGAGCTCCGCGACGCGGATCGGCGTGCCCGCGACGGTGGCGCCGACCACCACGTTCTCGATATCCGACAGGCTCCGGAGATACCCGAGCCCGCGAACCATGACCTCCCGTTCGGAAAGCTCCATGGTCATCGCGCCGACATCGTTGTTCGCCGCCTGAATGGCGGTCATCACGCGCGTCACGGGAATGCCGTAGGCGAGAAGCTTCGCCGGATCGATGTCGACCTGATACTGCTTCTCGAACCCTCCGACGCTCGCGACCTCGCTGACGCCGGTCACTGCGGTCAGCGCATAGCGGAGATACCAGTCCTGCAGGCTGCGAAGCTCGGCCAGGTTGAGGCGCCCCGACGTGTCTTCCAGCGCGTACTGATAGACCCAGCCGAGCCCCGTCGCGTCGGGGCCCAGCGTCGGTGACACGCTCTCCGGCAGCCTCCCCTTGATGCCGCTCAGCGACTCGAGCACGCGAGAGCGGGCCCAATACAGGTCGGTGCCATCGTCGAAGATGATGTAGACGAAAGACACGCCGAAGAACGAGTATCCGCGCACGGTTTTCGCGCCCGGCACCTTGAGCATCTCCGCAGCGATCGGATAGGTGACCTGGTCCTCGACGATGCGAGGCGCCTGCTCGTTGTAGTCCGCCTGTACGATGACCTGGACATCCGACAGGTCGGGCAGCGCTTCCACCGGCGTGTTGAGCACCGCGAAGACGCCACCGAGGGACAGCGCGGCCGAGAGGAGCAGCACGATCAGCTTGTTGCGGACGGACCACTCGATGACCCGCTCGAGCATGACGCTACTCCTTGCTCGCTGGCAGCGGCGTGGGCGGCGTGCTCACGTCCATGCCGGGCATGTCGCCCATCCCTCCCAGCGCCTTGCCAAGATTCGATTCGGCGTCGACGAGGAAGGTGGCCGACGCGACCACCGTTTCGCCGGCAGCAAGCCCGCGCAGTATCTCCACGCGATCGTCGGTCACGGCGCCCACGGCCACTTCGCGCGGCACGAGATTCCCAGTCGCATCACGCACGAAGACGATGTTTCGCTTGCCCGTGGACAGCAGTGCGCCACGCGGCACCGTCAGCACGGCCGCGCGCGTGGCCCCGGCGATGTGCAGGGTGGCATACATCCCGGGCTTGAGCCGGAAGTCGCCGTTGGGCAGCGCCACACGGACCCGGATCGTCCGGGTCTGCGGGTCGAGCGTCGGGGCGATGTACGAGATCCGGCCCAGCCGCTGCTCGCCCGGCAGCGATTGAAACTCCGCGCGCACCGCCTGTCCCATCTTCACGATGGCGAGGTCCTGCTCGAAGACGTCTCCCTCCATCCACACGACACTCAGGTCGGCGACCGTATAGAGCGCATCGCCCGCCATGATCTTCTGGCCCGCGACGACTTTCTTTTCCAGCACGTATCCCGCCGCGGACGAGCGTAGCGTAAGCGTCTTGCGCACCCGCCCGGTACGCTCCACCTCGGCAATCTCGCTCGCCGCAATGTCCCAGTAGTCGAGACGACGTCGCGCCGACACGAGCAGCTCCCTCGCGCTTCGTCGGGCGTCAGCGCTGCCGTCGGCCACGTCGCGCTCCAGCCTCGTCGCCAGAAGGATCTCTTCCTGCGCCTGCACGAGCATGGGCGAATAGATCGTGAGGAGTGGCTGGCCAAGCGCGACCGTCTGGCCGGTAGCATTCACGAGAAGCCGCTCCACCCACCCATCGATTCGCGGTGAGATGGTCTTGACGCGCGTTTCGTCGTACGCGATCTGCCCGACGGTCCGTATTTCGCGCCCGAGCGCGCCGACGGTCACCGCCGCGTAGGTGACGCC
>JAJAYP010000176.1 GCA_026786185.1 Gemmatimonadaceae bacterium | reverse complement strand
GCGCGAGGACCACTGGTGGCGTCCGCTGACGGTAGGTGCCTATGCGGCGATGGCAGCGGGAATGCTGGCCGCAGCCGGCCTCGCGACGGCGCTCACCGACGGTACGGATGAGCGAGACACGATTCGTCTCGCCCCGGTCGTTGCGTACCTGCCAGAAACCGAGCCGTCCGCCCTCGCGACACCGGCGATGGTGGCATCGATGCCGATCGGCATGACCGTCTGGCCGGCGCTCTACGTTGCGCAGCAGACACCGTGGCAATTTGCCAGCGACGTGCAGAGGTAGGATCGCACGACCGACCGCGCACTGACGAGATCGAGAGGGCGCACCAGTATTCAGGTGCGCCCTTCGTCGTTCGCCCTTCGTCGTTCGCCCTTCGCCGTTCGCCCTTCGTCGTTCGCCCTTCGCCCTTCTCAGTCGCCTGTCCTCTGCTCTCCCTGTCGTCCTATATTGCGTTCATGGCGTCTGCCGGGGAGAAAGCACTGCATGCCGCGCTCAAGAGCGGGACATTCGAGCGAGTCTACCTCTTCCATGGGGAGGACGACTTCCTCAAGGATGCGAGAACGCGCGACCTGGTAGCCGCCGCCGTGGATCCCGCGACGCGCGACTTCAATCTCGAGCTGCGGCGCGGACCTGACCTGGACGCCGAGACCCTCGATTCCTTGCTGAGCACACCGCCATTGCTGGCCGAGCGTCGCGTGGTCGTCGTGCGGGATGTGGAGAAGCTCAAAAAAGACGCGCGCGCCGTGCTGTTGCGGTATCTCGAACGCCCCGCGGCGGATACCGTGCTGATTCTCGTGATGCCGGCGGGGACGAAGCTGGACAAGGCACTCGCCGAGCGAAGCCTGGCGGTAGAATTCGCACCGCTCACCGGGGAGCGACTGCCGAAATGGGTGCGGCACCAGGTGGAACATGGCCTGGGCCGATCGATCACCGATGACGCGGTGGCGCTACTCGTCGAGGCGGTAGGTGCCGACCTGTCCCAGTTGGCGGTCGAGCTCGAGAAGCTCGCGAGCTACACGGCCGAGAACATCGACGAGGCGGCGGTCACCGCTGTTGTCGGCGTCCACCGCGGGGCGTCGGTGGGCGCACTGCTGGATGCGATCGGTGCGAAACGGGCGATGGATGCGACGAGCCTCATCGCACCGGTACTTCAGCAGCCGAAGACGACCGCTGTGTCAATCGTGATGAACCTCACCACGCAAACGTTGGCGATGGCGTATGGTCTAGGACTGCGGGCGCGGGGAATCCCGTCGCGAGCGCTGGCCGGCGAGTACATGACGTTGTTACGGGAGAGCGGCTCGTTTCCCGGACGCCCGTGGGGAGAGGCGGTGACGGCATGGGCACGGAACACGGACCTGTGGACCGTGTCCGAGTTGGACGAAGCGCTATCGGCGCTGCTCTTCGCGGATGCGTCGCTGAAGGATACCAAACTCTCGTCGGACGAGCAGCTGCTGACCTCTCTCGTCCTCACCATCTGCAGCACGGGCTGGTCGCGCCGCGCCGCCTGACGCTGCCAACTTTCTGGAGCTGTCGATGCGTCGCATCCTGATCATCACCACCAGCGCTGCCCTCCTAACGCCAGTCAGTCCAGCGCGCGGGCAGGCCGTCACCGCAGCCGATTCCATGACGCGCATGACGACGTCTCGGCCGCGGCCGGCGACCGATTTGCTGTTTCGACGGGCTCGTCGTGCCGTGGCCGATGGAAACGGCGTGGCGGGACGTGCGCTCGTCGATTCCCTGCAACGCGCCGCGGATCCGGCGACGCCGGCGTACGGCGACGCGCTCTACTGGCATGGTGCGCTCGCGCCGACCGCCGCAGAGGCGGAGCGCGATTACCGACGGGTGATCGTGGAGTATCCGCTCGCCTACTACGCCGAGGATGCGCTGCTGGCGATCGCTGAGCTCGAGCAGGCGCGCGGTGACCGGGCGGGCGCACTGGCGCACCTTCAGCGCTACGTGAAGGACTATCCGTCCAGCGCCGGGCGCGGCGTCGCGGCACTCGGTGCTGCGCGGCTCGCGTTCGAGCAACGCGATGCGACCCTTGGCTGTTCGATGATCGCCGTGGCGCGCAGTGCCGTGGTGACGACGGATCTCGAGTTGCGGAATCAGGTGGAGTATCATGGGCGGCAGTGTACGGCGTCGGTCACTACGGCCACCGCGTCTCCGGAGCGAACTGCGCCCGTGACCGCGACGCCGGCAAGTGTGCCGCCGGCCAGCGTACGAGCAGCGAGTGCACCCGTCGCGAGTGCACCGGCGGCCAGTGCACCCGTCGCGAGTGCACCGCCGGCGAGCGTGGCGACGTCCAGCATCACGCGTAGTCAACCGGCGCCAGTGGCAGCGCGTCCGCCAGCGCGGCCGACCACGCCGCGCACGGCCGCTTCGCCGAACACGCCGGCGCCGCGACCCGAGCTGGGCAGGCGCATGTACACGATCCAGCTCGCGGCGTACGACACGAGGCCGCCTGCGGAACAACTCGTCCGCAAACTGGCGCAGCGTAACGTGACGGCGCGGGTGAGCGGGTCGACGAAACCGTTTCGAGTCCGCCTCGCCTACTATCGCACGCGACAGGAGGCATCATCCGTCGTCGCGGCGCTCAAGGCGCGCGGCATCATCGGCTTCGTGACCGACGAAGTACCGCCCGTGGACGTGCGGACCCCGTGAGCGTGCCGGCGACGACGCCGCTGATGCAGCAGTATCGGGAGATCAAGGCGAAGCACCAGAGCGCCATCCTGTTCTTCCGGATGGGCGATTTCTACGAGATGTTTTACGAAGACGCGGAGACGGCCGCGCGTGTGCTGGGGCTGACCCTGACCGCCCGACACAACGGTGGGGCTGCCGACGTGCCGCTCGCCGGCGTGCCGGTGAAGTCTGGCCCGGAGTACCTGCGCCGACTCGTGCAGCACGGGTATCGCGTCGCGATCTGTGAGCAGGTGGAGGATCCGAAGCTCGCGAAGGGCATCGTCCGGCGCGAAGTCGTGGAGACCGTCACGCCCGGCGTCGCGTTCGCAGACGACCTGCTCGTGGGAGGGCGCAACAACTTCGTGGTGGCGGTAGTGCCGCCGGTGCTCCGCGGGAGGGGCGCGGAGGTGGTGGGAGTGGCTGCCGCAGACGTCTCCACGGGCGAGTTGCGCCTGTGCACCGTGGCCGCGCGCGAACTCGATGCACTGCTCGCGCGACTCAGTCCGCGTGAGCTGCTGCTTCCGCGCGGGAGCGCTGCACTGCCTCGCATCGCCGCACTCGACGGCGTGCTCGTGAGCGAGCGCGAGGCGTGGGAATTCGACGAGTCGACGGGGCGCGACGATCTCGCGCGACAGTTCGACGTGCGTGGACTGGACGGGCTCGGGATCGGCACGGAGGACGGCGCGGTGATCGGGGCAGCGGGCGCGCTGCTGCGATACCTGAAGGAGATGCAGCCGACGGGAGTACCGCACCTGGCGCGTCCGATCATCGAGCGCACCGGCAGCGCCATGCCGCTGGACGACATGACGCGCCGCAATCTCGAGCTCGTGGAGTCGCTGCGGGGAGCCGACACCAGTGGAACGCTGCTGGCGGTGCTCGATCGCACGGTCACGCCGATGGGAGGCCGGCTCCTGCGGCAATGGCTGCTCGCGCCGCTCGTGGATCGTGCCGCCATCGACGCGCGACTCGATGGCGTCGATGCGCTCGTGCGTGACGCCAGCGCGCGTGACGCACTCCGGAGCGCGCTCGCTGGCGTGCGAGACGTCGAGCGACTCGGCGGAAAGGCGTCGGCGGGACGCGCGACACCACGCGAGCTGGCTGCACTCGGCAGCTCGCTGGCGCAGTTGCCAGCCGTCGAACGTGCCGCGGCGCGGCTCAAGGGCGCCGGGGTGATTGGTCCGCTGCTGGAGCGGTGGGACGCCTGCGCAGAGGTTGCCACGGCGGTGCTCGGCACGCTCGTCGAGCGACCACCGCTGCAGATGGGCGACGACGCGACGATCGCCGCCGGAATCGACGAGGAGCTGGATGCGCTTCGTGCGCTACGTGACGGGGGAAAGGATGCCATCGCGGCCATCCAGGCCGACGAACGTGCGCGCACCGGCATTCCGTCGCTCAAGGTCGGGTTCAACAAGGTGTTCGGATACTTCATAGAAGTCACCAACGCCAACCGTGAGCTCGTGCCCGCGGATTATCAACGACGACAGACGCTCACCGGAGCCGAGCGGTTCGTGACCCCGGCGCTCAAGGAGTACGAGGAGAAAGTGTTGTCGGCAGCGGAGCGTATCGAGACGCGCGAACGCACGCTGTTCGATGCGTTGCGACTGACCGCGGGGCGGGCCATCTCGCGCATGCAGTGCGCCGCGCGCATCGTCGCGGAGCTCGATGTTCTCTCGGCACTTGCCGACGTCGCGGCGAGGGAGGGCTATGCCCGACCGGTGCTGACGGACGGATTCGACCTCGACATCGTGGCCGGACGGCATCCCGTCGTCGAGCGCATGATGCCCCGCGACAAGTTCATTCCCAACGACGTGCGGCTGACGGACGACGCCCGCGTGGCGATCCTCACGGGGCCGAACATGGCGGGAAAGAGCACGATCCTGCGTCAGGTCGGTCTCATCGTCCTGATGGCACAGGTGGGCAGCTTCGTGCCCGCGGCCGCGGCGACGATCGGCGTCTGCGATCGCGTCTTCACGCGCGTCGGTGCCAGCGACAACCTGGTGCGCGGCCAATCGACCTTCATGGTGGAGATGGCGGAAACGAGCGCCATCCTGCACACCGCGACCGCGCGCAGCCTGGTGCTGCTGGACGAGATCGGCCGCGGCACCAGCACATACGATGGCGTGTCGATCGCCTGGTCGGTGAGCGAACACCTGCATGACCGCGTGGGATGCAAGACGATCTTTGCCACCCACTACCACGAGCTGGTGCAACTGGCGGACGAATTAGTAGCGGTACGAAACTATAATGTGGGAGTCCGCGAGATCGGCGACCAGATTCTGTTTCTCTACCGGATGCAGCCCGGTGGTGCCGATCGATCGTACGGCATCGAGGTGGGACGATTGGCGGGCCTGCCGCCATCCGTGATCGCGCGGGCGCGCGAGGTACTCACCCTGCTCGAGGGGGAAGCGGAGCACCTCGTTCCGGCACTCGCACCAGCGGCGTCGCGACGTCGGACGACGTCCGAGACGACGACGTCGGCCGACCAGCTCGTCCTGTTCACCGGTGCGCCACACGAAGTCATCCTGGCCCTGCGACAGCTCGACACCGACACACTCACGCCGCTCGCGGCCCTTCAGGCGCTGGCCGATCTGGTCGAGCGCGCACGCACGTGATACGAATATCAGACGCGATTGAACGGATGCCCGTGCTCGGCGGGAGGGACTACATTGGTGGCATGCCGCACTGGATCCGTCACCGCCGATACGCAGTCGTGCTGTCGCTCGTCTTCGGCGGGGGCGCGTGCGTGGATCGCGGAACCTCGCAGAAAGTCGCGCAGGCCTTTCAGGCCGGCGCGCGTTCGCCGGACGAAGTGCCGACGATGCTCAATACCGAGCTACCGTTCCGATATCCGGCCGCACTGTATGCGCGGAAGGTGCAGGGCAACGTGACGCTCAGGCTGCGCATCGACCGTGACGGGCAGGTGAGTACCGATTCGACGCGGATCGAGGAATCGAGCGGCTACGCCGCGCTCGATTCCGCGGCAGTGCGCGGATCACAGGAACTGCACTTCGTTCCGGCCAAGCTCCGCGGCGAGCCGATGCCGGTGACGATCCTGTTTCCCGTGTACTTCCGGCATCCCGATGCGCACGCGCTGCCGGGCGACACGATCCTGAAAGGTGAATCACCCACGACCGGGGGCGGCGAGTGAAGGGACCCGCGACATTCAGTCCATCGGCGGCGCCTGCGGTTGGCACCATGCGGAACGCTCGGCCGTACGAGAGCGTGCTCGAGACGATCGGATGGACGCCGCTGATCAGGCTCACGCGTGTCACGCGCGGCATGCGCACGCCGGTGTATGGCAAGGCCGAGTTCTTCAATCCGGGTGGATCGGTGAAGGACCGCATCGGATTGCCGATCATCGAGCGTGCGGAGCGTGAGGGCAAGCTCAAGCCGGGCGGGACGATCGTGGAGGGTACGAGCGGCAACACCGGCGTCGGGCTCGCCATGGCTGCCGCGCTCAAGGGCTACAAGTGCATCTTCACGATGCCGGACAAGATGTCGCAGGAAAAGGTGCGATTGCTGAAGGCGTTCGGTGCCGAGGTGATCGTCACGCCCACCGCGGTTGCACCGGATCACCCGGACAATTACGTGATGATGGCGAAGCGGATCGCGGAAGAAACCCCGAACTCGATTCTCGCGAACCAGTTCTACAACGATGCGAATCCCGAGGCGCATTACGCGACGACGGGGCCCGAGCTCTGGGAGCAGTCGGAAGGGCGCATCACGCACTTCGTCGCCGCCGCGGGAACGGGTGGAACGATCACCGGCGTGGGCCGCTACCTGAAAGAGCGGAACCCGAAGATTCGCATCATCGCGGGCGATCCGCAGGGCTCGATTCTCGCCGAACTGTGGCGCAGCAAGGGGGCGAACAAGATTGACGGCGCTCCGTACAAGGTTGAAGGGATCGGTCAGGACAAGCTCCCGGGAACGCTCGACCTCGCGCTCGTGGACGACTTCCGCACGGTGAGCGACCGCGACTCGTTCGCGATGGCGCGCCGCCTTACACGCGAGGAGGGGTTGTTCGTCGGCGGATCGGCGGGGCTGATCGCGCATCTCGCGCTCCAGGTCGCGCGCGAGATCGACGATCCCGATGCATTCGTCGTGACCTTTCTCTGCGATACGGGAGAGCGCTATCTGTCCAAGCTGTTCAACGATGAATGGATGCGCGAGAATCAATTGCTCGAGCCGGACCGCGTGACGCTGGGCGACCTGCTCGATCACAAGGGCGATGGCGCGCCGGCGACGCTCGTCAGCGCGGCGCCGGGCCAGCTCGTACGGCAAGCGCTTGGACTGATGCGACTGCACGATGTGTCGCAGCTTCCCGTGCTCGACGGGGGTGAGTGCGTCGGCAGCGTGACGGAGTACGCGTTGACCCAGCGTGGCCTGGAGAGCTCGCGGTTTCTCGACGCGGTCGTGGGCGAGGTGATGGACGAGGCATTCCCGGTGGTGGATGCAGCTCAGCACGTCGAGTCGGTCCAGAAGCTGCTATCGAAAGCGACACCAGCCGTGCTGGTGCGCGCCGCGGGTTCAATCGAAGGGATTGTTACGCGGAGCGACATGCTGGCGTATCTCATGGCGCGCTAACGCTTCTTCTTTTTCAGGGTGCTGATGCGCATCACCGTACTCATGGGCGGCACCTCATCCGAGCGTGACGTCTCGCTGGCCTCCGGGCTGCGCATCGCCGAAGCACTTCGGACGCGCGGTCACACCGTGCACACCGTGGATACGGCGAAAGGGCCGGTCAGTGAGCAGCAGGAGCGGCAGATGCTCGCTGACGGCGTAGTGAAGGCCAAGCCGCCCACGCCCGACGAGCTGGCACGCATGAAGGCGGAGTCGGTCACCGATACGGCGGCGCGGCTGCCGAAGCGCGCGGACTGCGATGTCGCCTTCCTGGCACTGCACGGGGGAAGCGGCGAGGATGGGACGATCCAGGCACTTCTCGACCTGGCTGGCGTACCGTATACCGGCAGCGGTCATCTGGCCAGTGCGCTCGCGATGGACAAGGATCTTTCAAAGCACCTGCTGCGCGCACATGGTGTGCACACCGCCGACTGGATCATGGCCTTCGATCCGGACACGCCCCCGAGCGTCGGGGAAGTGGAGCGGGCGTTGGGCTGGCCGGTGATCGTCAAGCCATCGAAGCAGGGATCTACCGTTGGGCTCTCGATCGTGAAACAGCCGGCGGAGTTGCATCCGGCCATCGCCGAGGCGTTCAAGCACGACGACGAGGTGATGATCGAACGGTTCATCGCGGGCCGCGAGCTGAGTGCGCCGGTGATCGGTGGCGAGGCGCTGCCGGTGGGAGAGATCATTCCGAAGCACGAGATCTACGATTACGAGTGCAAGTACACGCCCGGCATGGCAGAGGAGATCTTTCCCGCGCCGCTCACTCCGGCCGAGACAGCCGAGGTGCAGTCGCAGGCGCAGCGCGCCTTCGCGGCGCTCAAGCTCAGCGGCTGTGCGCGCATCGATTTTCGCATGACGGCGACCGGCGAGTTCTACTGCCTGGAAGCGAACACCCTGCCGGGCATGACGGCGACGAGCCTCGTACCCCAGGGGGCAGCGGCGGCGGGCATCAGCTTTGCCGATCTCTGCGAGCGCATCGCCCGGCTCGCGGTCGACCCCCCCAAGCCCGGTGGTGCCAGCCGGCGCTGAGGCGGGCTGGGGGCACGGCCGGGTGGAACCGGCAACGTGTGAGATGATTGGTACGTTGATAGGATGGCGGCTCGGCCCGGCGCCAGCGTATCGTTCCGCAGCGGCATCATCGCTGCACAGCAGCCCGGTCCCATGGCGAACCAGACGCACTACCTCGAGCAGGATACGCCGCGCATGACGCGGGCGGTGCAGGCGCTGATCGCGCTCAACGTCGCGATCCTGTTCGTGCAATGGACCTTGGTGAGCGACGCCGACCTGTTCGCTGCGCTCGGGTTTCGCGATGCGAGCCTGCCGCGCACACTATGGACCGCGCTGAGCTACATGTTCGCGCACTACGGCTTCTGGCATCTGGCCGTCAACATGTTCGCGCTACTCACGTTCGGCCCGCGGCTCGAATCGATGATGGGCACGCGGGCGTTCGCCCTCTACTTTCTCTGGTGTGGACTGGGTGGGGCGGTGGCGCACCTGCTGTTCGTGCGGACGGGCGTACTGGTGGGCGCATCGGCCGCCGTGCTCGGCGTGATGTTCGGGTATGCGCAGCACTGGCCCGACGACGAGATCGCACTCCTCGGCGTGATGCCGGTGCGGGCCTGGACCATGGTCATGGTGCTCGGCGTTGCCAGCCTGGCGATCGGCATGACAGCGGCGTCGGACCTGGGCGGCGACCGCACGCTGTATCTCGCGCACCTCGGTGGCGTTGCCTTCGGGTGGCTCTACCTTCGCACACCGCCGGCGGCGAGCATCGAGCGCTTGCGGCAACGGATCTCCCCGGCTCCCGACCACCAGGACGAGGCGCCGCCGCGCGCGATTCCGCGTACGCTGCCGCGCCAGCGAACGCAGCGTGACGAGGTGGATGAAATCGTCGCGCAGAGCAAGGCGATCGTGGCGCAGCAGCATCCTGTCGCCCGGGCGGTCGTGACACCGGTACGTACGTCGAGCGAGATGCGGCTCGCGGAGCTGGACCGCGTGCTGGACAAGATCTCCACCGGCGGGCTGGAGAGCCTTTCGCTGGAAGAGCGCGCGTTGCTGGACGCGATGGCGAAGCGTCTGCGCGGCGAGGGCTAGGCAGGGTAAAAAAGAGCCCCCCGGACTTGCCGGGGGGCAGTACCGCCAGGCCGTTCTCCCGGCGGCATCGGCCGGCCCAGAGGGGACCGGCGCTGACCAAACATATGGGGTATTCCCCGTGCCGCGCCAGAGCGGGTTGGCGGCTGCGTTGCCCGGGATGGCGGCACCGGTGCATTCTTCGCCCATGCCACGACCCGACCTGCTCGAAACCTTTCCCAACCCGTATCCGGGTCGCGACTACCTGATCGCGATGGAATGCCCGGAGTTCACGTCGCTCTGCCCGCTGGGTGGAATCGAAACCGACGCCGCGGAGCTGAAGCAGCTGGAGGGGGGCGCGCCGGACTTCGCGACGATGCACATCAACTACGTGCCGAGCGATGGGTGCGTGGAGCTGAAGAGCCTGAAGCTGTATCTGTGGAGCTTCCGCAACGATGGCATTTTCTACGAGCGGGCGGTCAACCGGATCCTCGACGATCTCGCCAGTGTCGTGATGCCCACCTGGATGGAAGTAGTGGGCGACTTCAACATCCGAGGCGGCATCAAGAGCGTGATCACCGCGCACGTGGGTCGACGGACGACCGGCTGAAACGAGACATGCTCGTCATCTCTCGCGACGCGAGAGATGACGAGCATGTGTCGTTAGCGTCGCGAGAGATGTCGAGCATGTGTCGTTGGCGACGCGAGAGATGACGCGCATCTGTGCGGGCCGGGGG
>JAJAYP010000175.1 GCA_026786185.1 Gemmatimonadaceae bacterium | reverse complement strand
GGTACGGTTCGGCGAGGACGTTGCGGGTGGCGCCCTGCAGCGCTGCGCCGGCCGCACCGAGGCCGGCACCGACGAGCGCGGCCAGCAGGACGCGCGGCAGACGCAGTTCGCGCACGACGGCGATGTGCATCGGCGCGGCGTTGCCGAGGAGCCCGTGCAGCACCTCGCTCGGAGTCAGGGGAAGCGTTCCAACCGTGACGCCGGCGACGATGGCGGTCACGAGCGCAAGCACGATCAGGAACCAGCGCGCATTGGTCACGGAGCGAACGCGTCCGGATGCAGGAGCGTGGCGAGCGCCACCGCACTCGCGCCCACCCGCGCGGACGGACCGTTCACGATCGTCGTGTCGAACACGAGCACGCGTCGTTCGCGGACCGCGCGCAGGGTGCGCCACCTGGGGTCAGCGAGCATGCGAGCGCGTGTGGTGGCCGATGCGAGGACGATGTCGGGGTCGCGGCGCACGAGGTCCTCGAACGTGATCGAGGGCGACGGCTCGGGCAGGGAGTCGTACACGTTGAGGGCGCCCGCCACCTTGAGCATCTCGCTGAGGAAGCTGCCGCCGCCGACGGCGAGGAGCGGACTCTCCCAGAGGAACCAGAAGACGCGCGGATGGGGCAGCGCAGCCGTGCGCACGAGCGTGCCGGCAAGGGTGCGTCCAACCGTGTCGACCGTGACGCGGGCCGCCGCGGTATCTCCGGTGATGCGACCGAGCGCCAGCGTGACGCGCGCGAAATCCGCGATCCGATCGACCTTGTACGCCACCGTCGGGACGCGTGCCGCGCGGAGCCGGCGCACCGCGTCGCGATTGTCCTCGCTTGCGTAGAGGATCACCAGGTCGGGTCGTGCGGCGAGCACGGCCTCGACATTCGGGCGCAGCCCGGGTCCGAGATCGGGGACGGAGGAGACCGCCGCGGGGATGCGGTCGTACGAGGTGCGTCCGACGAGACGCGCGCCCGCGCCGATCGCGTACAGCAGCTCGGTCGTCGTGGGGTTGAGCGAGACGATGCGAACTGGTGCGGTCGCGACGCCGACGGTGTCGCCGAAGTCGTCGGTCGCGGTGTCGTGCATCGGCGCGGTCCGCCGCTCGCACGCCGCGAGCACGGAGGCGAGCACGGAGGCGAGCACGAGGAGCGACAACGAAGCGGTCAGACGCGACACGGGCACTCTCCTGCCTGGAAGAGTGCCCGACACGGACGCGCGCCGGTCGAGTGCGCCGGCCGCGTGTCGTCTCAGCCCTCCCCCGAGGACGTGTGAACGATGCGCGAACGGAGTCGTCTCCTGGCTCCGGGCCGCGCCTCCCCGCCTTCCCGACCGCGGTCAGTGGCGTTTCGAGGGGTGCGCGTACTGCTGCCCGTTACAGTGGCGGGGCCGCGCCGGTTTCACACCGGCTTCCGTATCCCCGTTCGCGTCGAATTGTCCGGTGAAGCTACGAGGACGGACGCTCAGCGGCAAGCGCCGCGGTGAGCCGCTCCTTCAAGATCGCCCGCTCGCGCGTGTAGTGCTCGACCTCCATCGCCGGCGCGAACTGCCTGCGCTGGTCGTGTCGCGCGTCCAGCGCGGCGATCTCCGCGATCAGCGATTCGGTCGTGTGCGGTGCGGGCACGACGGGCGCGCGACGCGGAGCGCGTCGCGTGAGCGCGCGCGCCAGCGCACCCAGCATCGCGAGTGCGATCACGATGGCGACGCCGGCGAGCACGCGCGCGCGCGTTCCGGCAGTGGTCGCCGGAACATCGACGCGAATCATCGTGCCGGCCGGAGCGCCCTGCGCGAGAAATCGCTTGAAGGTGCGTCCCTGCGTCGTCGCATCCGGCATCGGCCGGAGCACGCTCGCACGCGCCTGCGCGGACGGCTCCTCGAGCAGCACCTCGAGCACTCCCGTGGCCCGCTCGATCGCGAGCTGCAACGGAAACGCTCCCGGTCCGAGCGTATAGCTGTAGCTCAGTTGCTTGACGCCGGGCGAGAAAGCGGCAGCCAGCGTGACCCGGTCGCCGCGGCGCTCCAGGGTCACGGGCGACACATCGCCCTGTCCCGCGACGAATGCCGTGGCGTCGTGTGGAATCGGTGTGCTCCACACCGGCGCGAGGGAGTCGCGCCCCACCACGGTGACGGTCGTATCGTTCGACAGCTCGTATACCTCGACGATGTCGCGACCGCCGTCCGGCTTGGGGGCGCTCACGACGATGTGATGACCCTGCACCGTGAACACCACCGGTGCTGACGTGGTGTCGAACACCGAGATCTCGGCGTCGCCCCCGCGTGTGAGTGCGCCGCGCAGTGGAGACGAGAAGTAGGCGATGCCGTGATGCACCGCCGCCGCAAAATACACGGCGTCGTCGCTGCCGAATCGCCGATAGCGGACCGTGTATCGCCCGCCGGCATCGGTGACGGCGCTGTCCAGCGCACCGGCGCTGTCGGCGCCGACGCGGTGCACCGTGACGGTGACGCCGGGCACGCCGATGTCGCGATCCGGCGTGTGGATGACGACCACGCCCACGACCGAGGCGGCAACAGGCGGCGCATCGGGCACGGGAAACTGCGCGCGCGCGACCGACGCGCCGAGCAGCGACGAGGTCACGGTGGCGACGCAGCGGAGCAGCGCGGGCATGCGGCGCAACATGCGGCTACGGATTGAACTTGCCGAAGTCTTCAGGACGCAGATTCTCCAGATACGACTTCAGCTGCTCTGCCGAGAGCTCCGTGTCATCGGGCTGACGAGCGTCGCCGAGTCCGAGATCGGGCTCGGGCCCGAATGTCGTCGACTCTTCGTCTTCCTCGTCGTCGGCATCCACGCCCGGATCCACCAGGAGCGACTCGGCAGCATAGATCGGCGCCGCCAACCGGAGCGCGACGGCGATGCTGTCCGACGGACGGGCGTCGATCTGCACCACGTCGGCGCCGTGCTGCAGGTGCAGCTCCGCGTAGTAGGTGCTCTTTTCCACCCGCGTGATCTGGACCCGCGTCAGCTGCGCGCCCATGCCGACGATGAGGCTCCGCACAAGGTCGTGCGTGAGCGGGCGCGCACGCTTGACGTCGTGCATGTGCATCACGATCGATTCCGCCTCGGGCTGCCCGATCCAGATGGGCAACAGCCGCGTGCCACCGCGCTCCTGCAGCACGACGACATACGAGTTGGTGGAGCTGTCCAGCCCGAGCCGCGAGACGGTGACTTCGATCATGGCACCTTTCTACCCCGGGCGGCCGTCCACGTTCGGACGTTCGCCCGGCGCCGGTTAGCGATCGGCGTACGCGGCGCGGCGGAGCGCCGACGCCTTGTCGGTGCGCTCCCAGGTAAAGAGCGTTCCGGTCCCGCGCCCGAGGGGATTTCGTTCCGGGGTACGGCCGAAGTGGCCATACGCGGAAGTCGCGCTGTAGATCGGCTTGCGGAGGTCGAGCGACGCGGTGATCCCCTTCGGCGTGAGGTCGAAGGTGGACGTCACCGCCTCGAGGATGCGGGCTTCCGGCACGGTGTTCGTGCCGAAGGTGTCGACGCGCACCGACACCGGCTCCGCGACGCCGATCGCGTACGCCACCTGCACCTCGCAGCGACGCGCCAGCCTGGCGGCGACGATGTTCTTCGCCACCCAGCGGGCGGCGTAGCAAGCCGACCGATCCACCTTGGACGGGTCCTTCCCGCTGAACGCGCCACCACCGTGCCGACCCATGCCGCCGTAGGTGTCGACGATGATCTTGCGTCCGGTGAGCCCGGCGTCGCCCTGCGGACCGCCGATCACGAACCGACCCGTCGGATTGATGTGATACTTCACCTTCTTCGTGCGGAGCTCCCGGGGGATCGTCGCTTCGATCACATCGCTGATGATCGCCTTGTGCAGCTTGCTGTTGCTGATGTCCTCGGCGTGCTGCGTACTGATGACGACCGTATCCACCGCCACCGGCTCGTTGTCCTCGTAGACGACCGTGACCTGGGACTTGCCGTCGGGACGGAGCCACTTGAGGTCGCCGCTCTTGCGTCGGTCGGCGAGGGCGCGGGTGAGCTGGTGCGCCAGCATGATCGGCATCGGCATCAGCTCCGCCGTCTCGTCGGTCGCGTAGCCGAACATCATGCCCTGATCGCCGGCGCCGCCGGTGTCGACGCCCATGGCGATGTGGGCGGACTGCCGGTCGATCGTGCTCATGACCGCGCAGGTGTTGCTGTCGAAGCCGAAGCCGGCGTCGGTGTACCCGATGCGCCGGATGGTCTCGCGCACGATGTCGGGGAGATGCGCGTACGCCTTGGTGGTGATCTCGCCGGCAATGACGCACAGGCCGGTGGTGACGAGGGTTTCGCAGGCGACGCGGGAGGCCGGATCCTCCGCGATCAGCGCATCGAGGACGGCGTCGGAGATGGCATCGGCGACCTTGTCGGGATGCCCCTCGGTCACGGATTCGGATGTGAAGAGACTACGATCGAACACGGGTTCCCCACTGCAGTCGGAGAGGAAGACAGAGGGCCCGACACCATGCTGCCGGGCCCCGCGCCGTCGGCGACGGCGTGCGCGTAAGAAAGCGGATCATTCAGGGCCGGGCAACCCATCGTACAGATACGGCGCGTCGCCCACGGCATCGCCGAGACGCCGCGCCAGCTCATGACGCGCTTCGTCGGCCGTGCGCGCGCGTAACGCCGCCGATGCGGCCAGCTTCGCGTGCGCCTCGGTGACGCTGCGCACGATGCGCTTCACGAGCGGCACGGAGCGTGGTGCGACGCTCATCTGCCTGACCCCGAGGCCGAGGAGCGCGAATGCCATCAGCGGCTGCGAGGCCATCTCGCCACAGACGGCCACTTCGATGTCACCCATCTCGGCCACCTCGACCGTCCGCTTGATGAGCCGCAGCACCGCAGGATGCAACGGCGTGAATCGCGGGGCGAGATTCGCGTTGCCGCGGTCCACCGCCAGCGTGTACTGCACGAGGTCGTTCGTGCCGATGCTGAAGAAATCCACGTCGCGCGTGAGGGTGTCGGCAGCGACCGCCGCCGCGGGCGTCTCGATCATGACGCCGAGCGGAACGTCGGCGCGAAAGTCAGCGCCGCGGTCGCGCAACTCGCCCGCCGCCTCCTCCAGCAAGCGACGCGCAGCGAGCACCTCGTCCAGCGTGACGATCAGCGGCAGCATGATGCGCAGGTCACCATGCACCGCGGCCCGCAGCAGTGCGCGAAGCTGCACGCGGAACATCTCGGGTTGATCCAGACACATGCGGATGGCGCGCCACCCGAGGAATGGATTGGGCTCCGTGGGGAACCCGCCCACCGGCAGCTTGTCGCCACCGATGTCGAAGGTACGGATCACCACCGGCTTTCCGTCGAACGCTTCCACGACGCGTCGGTAGGCCCGGTACTGTTCCTCCTCATCGGGCATCGTGGTCCGCCCGACGACGAGGAATTCCGTGCGCATCAGCCCCACACCCTCGGCGCCACTGCGCGCGGCCGCCTCCGCTTCCTCGGGGATGTCGACGTTCGCCCGCAATGTCACCCGGACGCCGTCGAGCGTGATCGCCTCGAGCGCGGCGAGCTCCGTGAGCGCGGCCTCGGCCACCGCCTCCTCGCGCTGCCGTTCGCGGTACGCATCGATCTCCGCGTCCGTCGGATTGATCGCCAGCATTCCGGTGCCGCCGTCGAGCACCACGCGCTCCCCGCCGCGCAAGAGCGTCGTGGCGTTGCGCAGGCCCACGACGGCCGGCAGTCCCAGTGAGCGGGCCAGTATCGCCACATGCGACGTGCGCGTTCCCGCATCGGTGGCGATGGCCGCGATGGATCTCCGATCGAGCTGCACGGTGAGGCTGGGCGTGAGGTCGTGCGTGACGAGGATCGCACTCGTGCCGGGCTCGAGGTCCACCGGATCGTGATCGGGAAGGCCCATGAGCAGCGAGAGCACCCGGATGTGCACGTCGGTGAGATCGCCGACACGCTCGCGCAGCATGGGCGCCGCGTGACGGGCGAACCGGTTGCGCCACTCCAGCATCACGAGGTCGAACGCCTTTTCCGCGCCAAGATTCTGCCGGACGAGATCCTCGATGCCGCGGGTTAGCTCGCGGTCGTCGAGAATGGACATCTGCACATCGAAGATGGCCGCCTCTTCCGCGCCCGCGGTGGACTCGACGCGCTGCCGCAGGTGACGCAGGCGCTCCTTGGCGCGCGAGATCGCCTCGTGCAGTCGAGCGATCTCGTCGTGCACGTTTTCGTCCGGGATGATCCGGTGGCGCACCTCCGGCACCTCCCAGCGCAGGAGGTGCACGTGACCGACGACGATGCCGGGCGAGGCCGGAATGCCCCGGATCTGTCGCTCCACTACCGCTCCCCGAACTTGTTGACGATGAGCGTCGAGAGCGCGTCGAGCGCTGCGTCCGCGTCATCGCCATCGGCGCGCATGAGCAGCGACGAGCCGCATTCCGCCGCGAGCATCATCACACCCATGATGCTCTTGCCGTTCACCTCCATGCCGTCCTTGACGAGCGTGATCTCGCTCTGGAAGCGGGCCGAGATCTTCACGATCTCGGCGGCGGGACGGGCATGCAGCCCATTCTTGTTGACGATCTGCACGGTGCGTTCGATCATCAGCGGGCTACCGAGACGAGGGCGAAGAGGGCGATCAGCACGAGCGCGAGCTTGTAACCTTCCACACGCCCGTGCAATCGCACGAGCACGGCCGCGGTGAGTGCCGCCGCGATGAGCACGACGGCGAGCACCGACCCGCGACCCGGCACCACGTGCGCCACGGTCAGAGGCAACGCCACTCCGGCGATCGCGGCGGCGGCGCGAGCCAGATGTGCCGGCCCCTGGCGAAGCACCGGATTCGCCAGCGCGCTCGCGACGCCCAACCCGCGCGTCCAGCCAACGTGGAGTCCCCAGGCGCGCAGCGCGAGGTGCCCCGCGTTGTACAGCAGGAGAAAGATGAGCAGCACCGCAAGTGGTCGCGCGCCGAGCCCGAAGGCCACGAGCGCGAGCAGCGAACAGAAGGGAAGCCAGCCGGCCCACACCAGGCGGTCGCCGACACTGCCGAGGGGACCACACAGCGCCGTGCGGAACCGTTCGATGCGCTCCGCCGGGACGCCCGACAATTCGGCACGCGCGAGCGCGCCGACCGCCACCGCCGCCAGGTACGGATGCGCATTGAAGTACGCGCTCTCGCGGGAGATGGCGGCCTTGAATGCCGGACCGTGCGTGCCGCCCGGCAGTTGCCGCAGCACGGGCTCCAGACAGAATCCGACGCCATTGCCGATCAGGTTCTCGTAGTTCCACGACCCCTGGATCGCCAGGAGGCGCGAGAAGACGTTGACCCATGTGAGCGCGGGCACAGGTGGCGTGGGCCCGGGTGGGGGCGGCAGGCGCGGCGAAGAAGCCGGCGGTGCGGAGGCCGTCACCGCGCCACCAGCACGAGAAGTCCAACGGCAAGCCCGGCGGCGAAACACCAGCGCGCGCCACGCGCCGAATGGAAGTTCGTCCAGGCGGCGCTCGCGGCGACGGCGATCGCGAGCCCCATCACGACTGCACGCGACGTCCGATCCCCGAATGACCAGACCCCCAGCGTCGCGTACGACACCGGAAAGAGCAGGAGATATGAGACCGCGGTGAGCGTGGCGGCCCGCACGAAGTCGGCGGTGAGTCCGGCGATCTGGAGGCCGGCGACCGCGCCTCGTGATCCTGCGTCGAGCGCCGGACGCTGGCGACGTGCCAGCCACGCGTTGAACTGGCGCAGCTTCACGAGTGTCCATCCGCCCACCCACGCCGTGGCGAGGCCGGCGAGCACGCCGATGGTGAGCGCACCGGCGCGATCCATCTGCAGGGTCGCGGCGATGGCGCCGCCGACGACGGCCGCCGAGCCCCACTCCGGATACCGGGATGCGCCGAACGGCAGCGTGGCGAGCGCGATCAGCTCGAGCGTCGCGCCGACGAGGATGCCCGTGGTTGCATCACCGACGAACGCGCCGGCAATCGTCGCCGCGACGAGCGGGCGCGAAATCATCATCTGCGGAAAGCAGACGACGTCCAGTCCCAATGCACCGCCCAGCAGCGCGAGTGGCAGCAACTCTCTCACGCGTCCTCCCGAGCGCCGAGCAGCTCGTTCAGCGGGATGGCGCGCGCCGCCGGGACATCCTGCGCCGTGACGAGCGCGCCGTGCGTCGCGAGCTCGCGCAGCGCCTCCTGCTCCGCTTCCGAGAGAAAGACGTAGCGCAGGTGCTGCACCCGGCCGGCACGATGGTGGATGCCACCGATGTTCACGTCACGCACGCCGCCGCGCTCGACGAGCGCGCGCATCGTCGCGATGTCACCGGTGAGCAGAATCCCCGGCTGCCCTTCCATCCGATATTCATCGAGCCGCGTCGCGGCGTCGGCCGCGGAATGAAAGCGGATTTCCATCTCCGGCGGGACGCCCATGCGATACAACTCCTGCTCCCACTCGCTCTCGGCCACCGCGTCGTCCACGAGGACGATGAACCTGACGTCAAGGGGCTGGCCCCAGCCCACGACTACCTGCCCGTGGATGAGCCGATCGTCGATGCGGTTCAGGACGAGCGTCACGCCGGGATGCCCCCGCCCTTGTGCACGCTCACTGCGACGCGTCCCCGTTCCGCTGCCTGTTCCGCGGCCGCGGCGATGTCGGGATTGGACGACAGCGCGAAGTCGAGCAGCATCGGAAGATTCGCGCCGGCCACGAGCGTGCCCTCCCCGAGCGTTCGCAGCACCTTGCGCGCCGCCATCGTACAGCTGCCGACCTGCAGGTCCGTGAAGATGACGCGGACGCCGCTCTCCTTCATCGTCTCGTACAGCAGTTGCTGGATATCGTCGCCGCAGAGTCCCTTCACCTGAATGGGCACGAGGACGCTACCCCGTCCGGTGATGAGCTCGACGGCGGACACGAGCCCTGCCGCGAAATCGGCATGGCCGGCAACGAGCGCGCGCCGCACGGGATCATTCATGATCGCCGCGCAGATACCGATTGATCTCCGTCTTGTCGCGCATCTGCTTGATGAGCCGCGCATTGAAGCGCTCGGCCGGATCGATCCCGCTCCACTTGAGCAGGTGATGCATGGCGATGACCTCGGCGACCACCGTGATGTTCTTGCCAGGATTGAGCGGCACCACGATCCGCGGGAGCGGCACGCCGAGAATATCGGTCGTCTCGCCATCGAGGCCCGTGCGCTCCACGGTGGTCACCGTGTCGCCCTTCCGCCATTCCTCGAGCTGCACGATGACCTCGATGCGTTTCTGCTGCCGCACGGCGCGGATGCCGAAGATGGCGGGGATGTCCACCAACCCCACTCCCCGGATTTCCATGTAGTGGCGCTGCAGCTCGTGACCGCGTCCGATGAGGATGTCGTTGCTCTTCTTGCGCACGAGCACGAGGTCGTCGGCAACGAACCGATGCCCGCGCTCCACGAGGTCGAGCACACACTCGGATTTCCCGATCCCGCTCTGTCCGACGAAGAGCAGTCCCACGCCGTACACGTCGGCGAGCGATCCGTGCAAAGTCGTCTGGGGCGCGAAATAATCCTCGAGCCAGGGCTTGATGCGAATGTAGAACTCGTTGGTCTTCAGCGCAGACCGAAGGACGGCGACGCCCGCACGCGTCGCCTCCTCCGGCACCTCTGGCGGCAGCTCCAGCCCCTTCGTGACGAAGACGCACGGAATCGGAAACCGGAAGAACTGTGCGAGATTCGCGCGTCGCGTCGTCGCGTCCAGCGAGTGGAGATAGGTCACTTCCGTTTCGCCGAACACCTGGATCCGTTCCGACGCGAACCGCGCAACGAAACCGGCGAGCGCGAGGCCCGGACTCGAGACGTCGGCGCCCGGAATCGGCCGCTCGAGGCCGGCGGCGCCCGTCACGCGCTCGAGCTCCAGCAATGTCCCGAGCTGGTCGAGCAGCGAACCGACCGCCAGCGCACCGCTCACGCGCGAACGGCGGCATGCGTCCGCGCGGCACGTCCGCGCGCCGGTTTCTTCAGCGCGGCGATCTGCGTGCGAAGTCGCAGGAGGACGATGCCGAGGGCGGGGCCGAAGAAGCGGCCCTCGGCCTTGGCGACCAGTCGCTTGTGCCGCGGCGTTCGGAGGATGATCTCGACGCGGCGAGTCGGTCCGTCCTCCTCGAATCGCACGACGGCGTCGATGGCGCGGTCAAGTCGCGTCGCGAGGCGGCGCACGCCGCTGGACGCGCGCTGCCGCATGTGAACGGAGACGTTGGCGTGATGTTCGTGGAAGATGATGTCCATCAGCGTGCGCGATGGGAGGTGAGCACCTCGAGCAGGTGCCGCTCCGTTTCATCGGCGGCACGCTCCCAGGTGAACGATTCGGCGAAGGTGCGCGCCTGCGCGCCCAATCGCGAGACGAGCGATGGATCCGCGGCGAGTCGGCGCATCGCGCTGGCCATCGCTTCCGTATCCCCGTGGGGCACGAGATATCCCGTCTCGCCGTCCCGCACGGACTCGCGGATGCCAGGCGAGTTCGACGCGACCACGGGTGTGCCGCTGGCTGCCGCCTCGAGATTGGTGATTCCCCACCCCTCCTTGGGTGACGCGAAGACGAGAGCCCAGGCACGGCGCAGCAGCTCGCGCTTCTCCTCTTCACCGATACGCCCAAGAAACCGTACGCGATCGCCGAGGTCAAGCGACGCCGCGAGCCGTTCCAACGCGGGTCGGTAATCGCCGGCGCCGGCGATCTCGAGGGTCGCATCGGGATGCCGGAGCGCGGCGAACGCCCTGATCACGTAGTGCACCCCCTTGTACCGCTTCAGCCGCCCGAGGTAGGCAAACAACGGTGCTGGAGCACGCGCCGCAGCATCGGGCGTGTAGCCCACCGTGTCGATGCCGGGATGGATCACCGTGACCGAGGTGAGTGGTATTCCGCGGGCGCCGAGATCCGCCGCCGTACTCTCGCTGATCGCCTGAAAGGGCGCACCTCGATAGACGCGTCCGAGTGGCCGCTCCGCCAGCCACACGGCGGCGGCCAACGGCGCGGCGAGCTCCTGGAATGCGGTGCCGCCGAACAAGTGGGGCACGAGGACGACCACCGGGGGACCGCCCCACCGCGTCGTGCCCAGCGGAATCTTGTTGACGTCCTCGATGAGAAGATCGAATGGGAGCGCCGACAGGCGCCGGCGGTAGGCCGCGCGGGCGAGCAGGGGAAAGGTGTAGCGCGTGCCGACACGTTCGACCGCGATGCCGTCCAGTCGCGCGGTGGGTGCGGCACCGTCCCACCCGCCGCAGAGGAGCGTGATGTCATGCCCACGCGTCGCGAGTCGCCCGAAGATCTCGTGCAGATGAATCTCGGCGCCACCCGCGAGCGGATTCTCCCGGCATTGCCAGTTGACCAGCAGCAATCGCACTAGATCCGGCCCATCTTTCGCGCGAGGGCATCCAGCACGCCGTTCACGAATTTCGCACTGCCGCCGCTGCCGAATCGCTCCGAGAGCGTCACGGCCTCCTGGATCACCACGCGCGGCGGCGTCTCGCCGATGGTGAGCTCGGCCAGCGCCATGCGGAGGGCACACCGCTCCACGGCGCCGATGCGCTCCAGTCTCCAGTTCGTCGTCGCCTCGGCGAGCTGCTCGTCGAGGTTGCGCGAGCGGCTGGCGATCAACCGCACGATGGGGCCGGCGATCCGTCGTTCTTCCGGTGAGATCGCGAGGTCGTCCCACACCTGCGACGCGACGCGCTCGAGGTCGGCGATGTCGTTGCCGCGCATGTCCCACGCGTACAGCGCCTGAAGCGCTCGGGCACGCGCCCGCGTTTCAACCCTCGTCCGCGCCATCGAGTCGTTCGAACAGGTCTGACATCTCCAGCGCGGCGATCGCCGCATCCCAGCCCTTGTTGCCATGCTCGCCGCCGGCGCGCGCTTCGGCCTGCTCCATCGTGTCACACGTCAGCAACCCGAAGCCGATGGGGACATCGTACTCCGTGCTGGCGTCCATCACCCCGCGTGATGCCTCGGCGGAAATGAAGTCGAAGTGGGGGGTGCCGCCGCGCACGATGGCGCCCAGCACCACGAGCGCGTTGTACCGATCGGTGGCGGCGAGGCGCCGCGCCGCGAACGGCAACTCCCAGGCGCCAGGCACCCAGACGAGGTCGACGTCCTCCGCCGTGACGCCATGCCGGACCAGGGCATCCATGGCGCCATCGGCGAGCTTGCTGGTGACGTGATTGTTGAATCGGGACACGAGCACGGCGTATCGCCGCCCTTCGCCGTTGGGCACGCCGTTGAATTCTGCCATGATGTCGTCGTCAGGACGCGAGCAGGTGGCCGAGCTTGTCGCGCTTGGTTCCGAGATAGCCGGCATTCTCCACGTTTTCCGGCTGCACGATCGGGACGCGTTCGTCGACGCGAAGGCCGTACCCCTCGAGGCCGACCATCTTGCGCGGGTTGTTCGTGATGGGTCGAATGGACACGAGTCCGAGGTCCAGCAATATCTGCGCGCCGATGCCGTAGTTGCGGAGATCGGGGGCGAAGCCGAGCTGCTCGTTCGCTTCCACCGTGTCCGCGCCGCGATCCTGGAGCTCGTACGCCTTCAGCTTGTTGAGCAGGCCGATGCCGCGGCCTTCCTGATCGAGATACACGATCACGCCGCGCCCATCCTGCTGAATCATGCGCATCGCGGTGTCGAGCTGCCAGCCGCAGTCGCACCGGATGGAATGGAAAACGTCGCCGGTGAGGCACTTGGAGTGCATGCGCACGAGCACGTTCTCGCCGTCGCCGATGTCCCCGTGGGTGATGGCGACGTGCTCCGCGTCATCCACGTCGTTCCGATAGCCGAACACCGTCCACGCACCGAAATTCGTGGGCAGGCGTGCTTCCGCGACACGGTGCACGAGGCGCTCATGCTTGAGCCGATGCGCCACGAGCTGTGCGACGGTGATGAATGTCAGGTCGTGCTTCGCCGCGAACGCCTCGAGCTGTGGGCGACGCGCCGTGGAGCCGTCGTCGTTGAGGATCTCGCAGATGACACCCGCCGGATACACGCCCGCCAGCCGCGCGAGGTCCACGGCGGTCTCCGTGTGTCCGACGCGCTGCAGCACGCCACCGTCGCGGGCGCGGAGCGGATGCACGTGCCCTCCGTGACGCAGGTCGGACGGCAGGGTCGCCGGATCGACCAGCGTGCGGATCGTCGTGGCCCGATCGTGCGCACTGATGCCCGTCGTCACACCAAATCGGGGCGCGGCATCCACACTCACGGTGTATGCCGTGCGATACTCATCGGGATTGCTCTCGGCCATCGGCGGGAGCGCGAGCTGGTCCACCCGTTCGCCCGGCAGCGCCACGCAGATGAGCCCACCCGCGCGCTTGATCATGAAGTTGACCAGCTGCGGCGTGATGAGCTGCGCGGAGCAGATCAGGTCACCCTCGTTCTCGCGGTCTTCGTCATCGGCGACGATGATCATCTGGCCGGCCGCGATGTCGGCGATCGCCTGCTCCACCGTGTCGAACGGCGTGCGCGGGTCCCGGTTGCGCGGACTCATCCGAGATCGGCCATGTAAGGGATGACGAGTTGCCGTACGTACTTGCCCACCATGTCCGCCTCCACGTGCACCCGATCGCCCTTGGCGAGCTCGCCAAGCGTCGTGTGCCGCCAGGTGTACTCGATGATGCTGAGCTGCAGCAGGCCGGGCTCGGGCAACGCATTCACCGTGAGGCTGACGCCATCGACGGTCACGGAGCCATGCCGTACCACGAGGGCCTCGAGTTCGACGGGCAGGCGCACGTCGATCAGCAGTGCATCGCCGACGCGGCGCGTCTCCTCCACGACTCCGACGTCGTCCACATGTCCCTGCACCATATGCCCACCCAGACGGTCGCCAAGCCGCAGCGCGCGCTCGAGATTGACACGGCGCCCGGCCTCCCACTCGCCGATGCACGTGCGCCCCAGCGTCGTGATGACGGCCGCGACGGTGAATGCGCCCGTATCCGTTGCGAGCACCGTGAGGCAGGCGCCGTTCACCGCGACGCTCTCGCCGTCCACGAGATCCGTGTGGCGACTACGGATCCGAAGCTCGCGCCCGGCGTCCGTCCGCTCCACGCGCTCGACGAGGCCCACATCGTCGATCAATCCGGTGAACATGCCAAATAGCTCCGGCCTCGTCAGTCGCGAGGCTTGTAGACCGTCATCTCGTCATCCCCCAACCTGCGCGCCTCGACGAGCCGCCAGCGCGGCGCACCCTCGATCGTGTTGGCAGGGAGCGCACCGAACGCATTCAACGAACCCGCGCCGAGCAGGATGGGTGCCCGAAAGATAACCAGCCGGTCCACCAGCGCCTCCTGCATGAACGACGAGGCCAGCGCCGCCCCGCCTTCGAGGAGCAGCGAGGCGACACCGCGGGCACGGAGGGCGCGCATGGCATGCGGCAGCGACGCCGCGTGCAGCAGTTCGACGCCGGCCTGTTCAAGCGCAACGGCGTGGGTGGGATCGGGCGCCCAGCACACCACGAGCACGGGCGTCTCACGCGCCGTTCGCACGAGCCGGCAGTCGAGTGGGAGGCGCGCCGACGTGTCGAAGACGACGCGCAACGGTGGCACGCGCGGCGGCGCGAACCCGCGCACGGTGAGGAGGGGGTCGTCGGCGAGCACGGTGCCGATGCCCACGGCGACCGCGTCGCTGCCAGCCCGGAGGCGGTGCACTTCCGCGCGCGCCTCGTGACCGCTGAGCCATCCGGGCTGGCGGCTCTCGTCGGCGATGGCTCCATCGAGCGACAGGGCGAGCTTCAAACGCACGAACGGCCGATCGGCGGTCACGGCGTGAAAGAACGAGGCGTTCAGTTCGCGCGCCGCGCTCGCCTCGACGCCGATCGCGATGTCCACACCCTGCGTGCGCAGCCGCTCCGCACCGCCGCGCGCCACCGGATTGGGGTCCTCGACGGCCGCGACGACCCGGGTGATCCCCGCACCGAGGATTGCCTCCGTACATGGTGGCGTCTGCCCGTGATGATCGCATGGCTCGAGCGTGACGTACAGCGTGGCGCCACGGGCGCGCTCCCCGGCCGAGCGCAGGGCCTCCACCTCCGCGTGGGCGGCCCCGTACGCGGTGTGCCAGCCCTCGCCGACGACGGTGCCGTCGCGTACGACGACGGCGCCGACCATGGGGTTCGGCGCCGTGCGTCCCCATCCGCGAGCGGCGAGCGCCAGCGCATGGCGCATCCACGCGCCATCGTCCGGCGTGGATGCACCCGCACCGCCACTCATGCGAGGCTCATGCGGACGTCATGCGCTCACAGGCCGAAGCGAACGCCGAGCGAGCCGTAAGTGCGCGAGGCGTTCGCCGCCGAGCCCTCGAACCTGTTGAACGTCGTCACCTCACCGCCCGACGCCTGCCCGACTTCGGCCGCCAGCTTGAAGAACAGGAGGTTGAGCTTGAGGCCGACGAACAGGTTGGTGCGATCGAGCGACTGGCTTGGCGACGGCGTCAGTGTCGCGTTGGCACGACCGACCACCGGAGCGCCGACGGTCGCCCGCACCGTCGTGACCGACGACTCGAACTTGTCGCGCCCGACCCCGCCGAAGATCCCGAACATCAGCAGCGACTTGCTCGCCTCGATGCGCCACGACGTCGTCTCGAGCTTCAGCCCCGTGACGAAGAGCGAATCGCTCACGCCGGAGTTGGCGACCACGTTGACGGTCGGCAGATCACGCTTCATGAAGCTCAGCGAGACGCCGGGCACGAGAATGGACTCCGACAACAACCCGACACGCGCGCCGTACCCGATCTTGAGCGAGCCATCCGGCAGGGTGATCCTGACATTGTTCTGATCGACTTCCGGGAGGTACGTGGCGCTGAGCAGCACATCCACCGCGCCAATATTGGTCAGCGCGAGCGGCAGTCCGCCGAACACGCCGATCGCCGCGTCCACGCCTGCACCCGGAATGGCCTTCGACCCGGTCGGCAGTGTGGCGGAATAGCGTCCGGAGTAACAGACGGGAAACCGATTCACTTCAGGGATGGAGCCCTTCACCGCTGTCCCGCGGACACCAACCGAGAAATGTCCGAGGCCGCCGAGGGTGCTGGTCTGCCCGAGCGTCGGGCTACCGCCCGCGACTGCGGTGGCGATCTGCGGCGCCATGTACTGGAAGAGATCCGCTGCCTGCTGCTTCGCGTTCTCCGCCGCCGTCGTCGTCGTCGGCACCGAGGTGGGGCACGAGGTCTGGGCCTCGAGTTGCGGGGCGATCAGCGCCGAGAGTCCAGCCGCCATGCTCAAATACTTCCTCATGGTGTCGCTCCTAGGTGATGCGGACCTGGCCCGTTCCGCGCACGATGCGCCCGAGCGGCCAGCAGCCGATGTTCGCCGTCGCCGCGCTCGCCGCGACAGCCGTACCGCCGGCGTCGTCGGTGATGACGACCATGCCGACGCCCATGTTGAATGTTCTGAACATCTCGGCCCGATCCACCTGACCGCCCTGCTCGAGCCGTCGAAACAGATTCGGTACGTCCCAGCGGCGTGTCTCGATCACTGCGTCGACCGTGTCGGGAAGCGCACGATTCACGTTGCCCGGCAGCCCACCGCCCGTGATGTGCGCCATGGCATGCAGTTGGCCGAGCACCGGACGCAGGACACCGAGATAGGACCGATGCACACGTAGCAGCACATCGGCCACACTGCCCTCCTCGCCGGGAAACGGGTCGTTCGCACGCAATCCCATCCGGTCAAAGACGATGCGACGCGCCAGCGAGTAACCGTTCGTATGAAGTCCGCTGCTCGCCAGCCCGAGCACGACGTCACCCTCCTCGACGCGATCGGCGCCAAGGATGGCGTCTTCCTCCACACATCCCACGATGAAGCCGGCGAGATCGTAGTCGGGCGGCGTGTAGATCCCCGGCATCTCGGCCGTCTCGCCGCCCACGAGCGAGCATCCGTTCTCGCGACATCCGGCGGCCACGCCGGTCACCACTGCCTCCACCACATCGGGGACGAGGACGCCGGCCGCGAAATAGTCCAGGAAGAAGAGCGGTACGGCGCCCTGCACCAGGATGTCGTTCACGCAATGGTTCACGAGATCGTGTCCCACCGTGTCGTGCCGCTGCGCGTCGATGGCAACGCGAAGCTTCGTCCCCACCCCATCCGCGCTCGCGACGAGCACGGGTCGTCGCGATTCGGCCGGAATGCGGTACATCCCCCCGAATCCGCCGAACGCGCCGCGCGCGCCCGCCGTGAAGGTCGACTCGACCACGCTTCGGATGCGGCGCTTCACGGCGTCCGACCGATCGAGGTCGACCCCCGCGGCCGAATAGTCGAGCGGTGTGTCGTCGCTCACGTCGCCTGCTCCTCCTCGAACGCGACGAGCTTGCGGAAGTCGGCGACGCGCGAGGTGATGTCGGTCGGAGTGAGCTCCAGGAGTCGCTGCACGGAGAATTTCTCCACCGCGAACGATCCCATGGCCGAGCCGTACACCACGGCGCGGCGAAAGCTGGCGTCACTCAGGTCGCCGCTGCGCGCGAGATATCCCATGAAGCCACCGGCGAACGAGTCACCCGCGCCGGTGGGGTCGAAGACGTCCTCCAGCGGATACGCGGGCGCGAAGAAGATGGACTTTTCCTTGAACAGGAATGCACCGTGTTCGCCCTTCTTGATGATCACCATGCGCGGGCCGCGCTCCATGATCCATCGCGCGGCCTTCAGCAGGTTGGAGCAATCGGTGAGCTGGCGCGCCTCGCCGTCGTTGAGCGTGATGAGATCCACGTGCTTGATCAGCTCCACGATGTCCGGTCGACGGCTCTCGATCCAGAAGTTCATCGTGTCGCAGGCGACGAGCCGGGGACGCTGTACCTGCCGGAGGACGTCGAGCTGGAGACGCGGATCGATGTTCGCGAGAAAAACGAACGGAGCATCGCGGAACTGTGGCGGAATCTTGGGACTGAAGTGCGAGAACACGCCCAGCCGCGTCTCGAGTGTCTCGGCCGAATTGAGGTCGTGCCGGTATCTGCCGCGCCAGCGAAACGATTCGCCCTTCGCCTGCTCCAGTCCGGCCATGTCGACCCCGCGCTTCCGGAGCGGCTCGAGCTGATCCATCGGATAATCGTCGCCGACGACACCAACGAGCTGCACGGGGCTCAGGTGACTCGCGGACGCCGAGAAGAAGGTACCAGATCCCCCGATGACGTTCTCGGCCTTTCCGAACGGGGTTTCCACGGAATCCAGCGCGACGGAACCGACGACGAGTACGGTCATGGACGGGGAGAGAAATCGAAGGAACGAACAGGACGGACAGTCGGACGCGCTACATGCGGTCGGGCGCGCTACATGCGGTCGGGCGCACTGATGCCGAGCAGCCCGAGCCCGTTGCGGAGCACGATCTGCGCGGCGCGGGCCAGCAGGAGACGAGCCCGCGTGATCCGCTCCGGCTCGTTCAACACGTGCGCCTTGTGATACCAGAGATGGACGCGGCCCGCGGTGTCATGCAGGTAGGTCGCAACACGATGCGGCTCGAGTGCCTCGGCCGCATTCGCCACCACGGCCGGAAAGTCGAGCAGCGCTTTCATCAGTTCCGACTCCTCGACCAGCGAGAGCGCGGAGAAGTCGACGTCGGTCGCAATCGTTGAGGGATCGATGTTACCCATGCGAAAGATTCCGGCGAGGCGCGCGTGCGCCATCTGGATGTAATAGACCGGGTTGTCCTCCGTCTGCGACCGCGCGAGATCGACATCGAACGAGAGTTGCGAATCGCCTTTCCGCATGAGAAAGAAGTACCGCACGGCGTCGCGGCCAACCTCGTCGATCAGCTCGCGGACGGTCACGTAGCTTCCGGCGCGCTTGGACAGCTTCACCTCTTCGCCGCCCTTCAGCACCGTCACCATCTGGTGGAGCGCGTACTCCGGGTATCCCTCCGGAATACCGACGTTCAACGCCTGCAGGCCCGCACGGACGCGCGTCACGGTGCTGTGATGGTCGGCACCCTGGACGTTGATGGCGCGACGGAACCCGCGCGCCCACTTCGTCTCGTGATACGCCACATCCGGCACGAAGTAGGTGTACGTGCTGCCCTTCGCGGCGCTCTTGCGCATCACGCGGTCCTGATCGTCCCCGTACGCCGTCGTGCTGAGGAACAGCGCTCCATCCTTCTCGTACGTCCGGCCACTGGCGACGAGCTCCCGAACGGTCTGCTCCACGCGCCCGTCGGCGTACAGCGACGACTCGAGAAAGTAGGTGTCGAATGCGACACCGAACGCCTGCATGTCGAGATCCTGTTCCTTGCGCAGCTCCTGCACCGCGTAGCGTCGCACGGCATCGAGATCCTCGCCCGACGCGTCATCCGGATGCGCTGCCACATATCGGGCGGCAATCTCGGCGATGTACGCGCCGTGATATCCTCCCTCGGGAATCTGCAGCGCGCCGCCGGCGAGCTCGCGAATGCGCGCCTGGGTGCTCGTCGCCAGGTTCTCGATCTGCGCGCCGGCGTCGTTGTAGTAGAACTCACGCGACACGCGCCAGCCCGTCCATTCCAGCAATGACGAGATCGCGTCGCCCAGCGCCGCCTGCCGACCGTGTCCCACGTGCAGGGGGCCGGTAGGATTTGCGCTCACGAATTCCACGACGACCGCCTGATCCGCACCGATGTGCTGGCGGCCGAATGCGTCCGCCGCGGCGACGAGCGCCGTGATGCCCCCGGCCACCGTGTCGGCGCTCAGGCGGAAGTTGATGAAGCCGGGACCGGCGATCTCGGCTGACGCGAGACCGGCGGCCGCGTTGTCGAGCGACTCGATCAACTGCTGCGCGAGATCGCGCGGCTTCCGTCCGAGCCGCTTGGAGAGCACCATGGCGAGATTGGTGGCCCAATCACCGAACGCGGGATCGCGCGGACGCTCCAGCAACGGGACGACATCGGCCGGCGCGCCCAGCCCGCGAGCGGCACGCGCCAATTCGGCGCGCAGCGCATCGGCGCCCGCGCTCACTCGCCGGAGCTCTTCTTCGGCGCCGCCGGCGCCGGCTTCGATTCTACCGTCTTCGACTCGCTCTTCGGCTTCGACTCCGCTGCCGGCGCGTTCGTCGTCGTTGCCGGAGCCGGAGCGGTCGACTCGCTTTTCGAGTCCGCCTTCGTCGCGTCGCCTCCACCTTCGGCCGAGGGAGCGCCGGTCTTGGGTTCCGGCGTGCCCTTGTCGCGATGCGCGTTCTTGCCGTAGTCGGTGAGATAGAACCCCGACCCCTTGAATGCGAATCCGGCGGCCGACATCACCCGCTCGGCGTCCTGGCCGCGCTGCGGACAGTGTGCGTGCGCCTCGGCGCCGCTGATGGTGCGGTAGAGCTTCTCGAACTCGTGCCCCGACGGGCAACGAAACTCGTAAGTTGGCATCGATATGAGACTTAGGCGAGTGCTTCCCAGCGGCGAAAGCTAGCCGGGCGCGACCGTCGCTACAAGCGCACACTAAAATCTCCGCTCGACCGGTGCGTTCACGTCAGCCATGAAAAAAGTGCGGCGGCCCCAAAGGGGGGGCCCCCCACCGTTGACGGAACCCCCCCCCAGCGCCCCCGCCCGGCCCCCCCCGACTGGGGAAAATTTGGGGTGGAAATGTGGGTGTTTTTTAAGCCCGGTGGGGTTTGG
>JAJAYP010000174.1 GCA_026786185.1 Gemmatimonadaceae bacterium | reverse complement strand
CCCGCCTGCGTGGCGCTGGTCGCGGTGAGTCCGAGCCGGTGGCCGCGAACGACACCGATGCCGGCCGTCAGATGAATCGCCGCGTCGAAGTCGCGATCTACGCCAACGATGCACTCAAGGCGCAGGCCGCCCGGCAGGGCGGGCAGTAAGGTCGTGATGTCCGGCTGAAGGAATGCCGGTAGGCATGAAGGGCACACCGGACGACGTGCGGTGTGCCCTTTTTCATCATGCGCGGGCGGAGAGATTCAGACCAGTTGCGGCACGCCCGATGCCTCGGCGCGACTCGCGACGGGTTCGCTCGTGACCGGTGCCTCTTCCATGATGCCGACGATTCCCGCTTCCAGCCAGGCGTGCTTGCCATCGAGCACGCGTTGGGATACGCGATAAATCGCGGCGTCGTTCTTTCCGTAGAACCTGTGAAAGTTGGTCGTGATACGCTGGCGCGCTTCACGACAGAAGAGGTCCGCCAGCTCCGTGGCCTCGGTGTTTCCCTGCTGCGCCAGCATTCGTGCACGCACGCACGCGGCGGTCATCGCGAAGAGGTCGGCCCCGATGTCGACAGCGCGGAAGAGCACCATCTGGCGCCGCTCCAGTTTCGGGCCGAAGCGGGCCATCGCATGGAACAGCATGCGTCCCAGATGCCGTGTGCGACGCTCCGCCCATCGCAGGTGTCGGCTGAGTGCGCCGAACTCCCCGTACGCGGTGGGCACCGTGCCTCGCCCGAACCAGCGCGCGAGATACCACCCCGGGTAGAACTTCATCACGCGACCGAGCGCGGACACCTTCTCCTGCGTCGACGATTCCTTGTCCACGAGGGCGAACGCAGTCTTGAAGTGGTGATCGACCGCCTCGCGCGCGATGAACAAGCGCATGATCTCCGAGGTACCCTCGAAGATCAGGTTGATCCGGAAATCGCGCATCGCGCGCTCCACCGGGATACCGGGTTCGCCTCGACCGCGCAGCGAGTCCGCCGTCTCGTAGCCACGGCCGCCCCGGATCTGCAGCGTGTCGTCGATGATCCGCCATCCCGTTTCCGTGTTCCACAGCTTGGCGATCGCCGCCTCGAGCCGGATGTCGTAATGTCCGCGCTCGGACAGTCCTACGGTGAGCTCGGCCACCGCCTCCATCGCAAAGGTGTTCGCCGCCATCAGCGCGATCTTCTGCGCGATCGCCTCGTGCTTTCCGATGGGCTGCCCCCACTGTACGCGCTCCTTCGCCCAATGCCGTGCCACCTGGAGCATCGCCTTCCCGCCACCGGCGCAACTCGCCGGCAGGGTGAGCCGTCCCGTGTTGAGCGTGATCAGCGCGAGCTTGAGTCCTTTCCCCTCGCCCCACAGGATGTTCTCTGCCGGCACGCGCACATTGGTGAAGTGCAGCACGCCGTTCTCGATCGCCTTGAGGCCCATGAACCGTGAGCGATGCACGATCTCCACGCCAGGCGACTTGGCCTCGACGATGAATGCGGTGATCTGTTTGCGGCTCTTGCCGTTGATCACCGCGTCCGGAGTTCGCGCCATCACGACCAGCAGGTCGGCGCGCGTTCCGTTGGTGCACCACAGTTTTTCACCGTTGAGCGTCCAGAACTTCCCGTCCTCGCTCAGCGTCGCGCTCGTGCGAAGGTTGGCGGGATCTGACCCGGCGTCCATTTCGGTGAGTGCGAACGCGGAGATCGCGCCCTTCGCGAGTCGCGGAAAAAAGCGCCGCTTCTGTTCCGCCGTGCCGAACAGCTTGAGCGGCTGCGGCAATCCGATCGACTGACTGGCCGACAGGAGCGCGGTCAGTGAGCCGTCCTTGCTCGTCACCATCGCCATGGCGCGTGTGTAGCTGGCATACGACAACCCGAGTCCGCCGTACTCCTCGGGGATCTTGATCCCGAAGGCGCCCATCTCGCGCAACTCCTGCACGTACGACTCTGGGATTTCCCCGGTTCGGTCGATCATGTCGGAATCCACGCGCTCGAGAAAGGCGCGCAGCTTCGCCAGGAACGGCGCCGCCCGCGCGCGCTCGGCGGGGTCGTCGGTCACGGGGTGCGGATGGATGAGGTCGAGTCGGAAGCGGCCGAGGAAGAGCTCTCGCACGAAGCTCGGGCCGGACCATTCGCTTTCGCGTGCCGCCTCGGCGACATCGCGGGCTTCCTTCTCGGTAGCTAGACCTGGGGCATGCTCGGCCATGGATCGCTCGATGTTGGGGCGAACCGAAAGCTATGGCTCGTGCGGGCGTCTCGCAGCGATCCCGGGTTCGTGGCGGGTGTCGTGGATCACTGCCCTCCGCAGGGTCAGTCGCCGTGACCGGACCGGCGCGACTCCTGACGTTCGCGCAATACGACCGCCGCTGCTCCGCCCAGTGCGATGGCGGCGAAACAGAACCACTGCACGGCGTAGCTCCGGTGCGGTCCGTCGTCGAGCGCGGGAATCTCCCGGCGCGCCGGGTGAGTCGTCGACATCGAATCGCCGATCGAGACGACATAGTAGCGCGCGACCGGATACGGAATCTTGCTCGCGACCTCCTGCCGACTGACGCGACGCACGATGCGGGGATCGGCGGCCGATCGCGTGATGCCGGCGTCCGGTGCGTACAGCTCGACATATCCCTCTACACGCACCGAATCCGCCTCCCGCCAGCGGGCGCGATCCACGGTGCCGCCGTCGGGCGAGTACACCCAGCCGCGGTTCACCAGCACGGCCGTATCGGATCCGGCGACGCGCATGGGTGTGATCAGCTCGACGCCGGGCGAGCCGCGGCGCGTGCGACTCGTCACGACCAGCTCGTACTCGTAGTCGAACCGCCCACGGACGGTGGCCGGTCGGTAGTGCGCCGCCGAGGTATCGGCGGGCAGCTCGACGAATGCGACGGGCGCCCCCCGCTGCTGTGTCGCGACCACCGCATTACGCGCCTGCCGCTCGTGCAGTCGCCGAACCTGCCAGAGACCGAATCGCACGAAGACGGCCGCCGTGCCGATGGCGAGCGCGCAGAAGAAGATCGTTCGTCGCTGCATGCTCCAAGCTACCGTGGGCGCGCGCTAGAAGAGCGACATCTGCTCGCCGAGCGTTTCGGGATCCACCGGCGTGAGACGCAGTCCGTGCTGTAGCTCTCGCGCGCTCTGCGGCGAGTGCCCGGCGAAGTGATTGTTGACGTAGCCGTAGACCGTGACGCCCTTGAGCGCGAGTGGCCAGAGCACGCCCGCCCACTGTTCGAGCTCTGCGGTGCGATCGATCTGGATCCGCGAATAATCCACGATGTCGCGGTTGGCACCCATCCAGCGCACGTAGAGAAAGCTTGCGGTCGGGCGGCTCGCGAGCGCGAGCATCTGCTTGCGGGGGATCCATCGCGCGTCGGACAGCGTGAGGCCCACCCCATGCTCGGCGAGCAAGGCGATCACTCCCTCCTGAATCCACCCGCGGTGCCGGAACTCCACGCTGAAGTTGATGTCGCGCGGCAGTGTGGGCAGCAGGTTGGCGAGCGCGGGCAATTCGACCGGCCCGAAATCGGGTCCGAGCTGGATCAACACGGGGCCGAGCTTGTCGCGAAGCTCGCGAGCGCGATCGAAGAAGAGATGCAGGACATCCTCGGCGCCGCGCAGCCGGCGTTCGTGCGTAATCTCCTGTGGAAGCTTGAGCGCGAAGGTGAATCCGGCGGGGGTGCGGTCGTACCAGCCCCGCACGGTTTTCGCGGGCGGCACGGCGTAGAACGTGGAGTCCACTTCCACCGTGTCGAACGCGCGTGCGTACACCGTGAGATATTCCGCGGCGCGTGTGCCCGTCGGATAGAAGGGACCCACCCACGCATCGTAGTTCCACCCCTGCGTACCGATGCGAAGTTGCTTCGTCATGGCGTGAATCGGGGGTCGGGCATTCATCGTGTCAAGATTCGTCGATCGGCGAATGGCTGGGTACCGATCTTGCCTTTGTTATCCGGACTTACCTTCTCATGCGAGGGCACCACATGACAGATCGCATCAATGATTCGACGGACGGCAGGGTCGAGCGCGCGAAGGATTCCGCGCTGGGCAAGCACGACTCCAATCCGAGCCATCTCGACGAGGCGGGCGAGGCGGCAGGCGGAATCGGCGGCGTCCTCGCGGGCGCGGCGATCGGTTCGATCGCCGGTCCGGTGGGCACCCTCATCGGCGGCATCGCCGGTGCGATGGGCGGATGGTGGACGGGTCGCGCCGTGACTGAAGCGGCATCGAAGCTGAGCACCGATGACGACATGTACTACCGGAAGTCGTTCGAATCGTCATCGAACCGCCCGGCAGATCGCTCGTACGATGACGTGCGTCCGGCGTATCACCTCGGTCAGGTCGCGTCGCAGAACCCGGATTACGCCAACAAGGAGTGGACCGAGGTTCAGTCCGAGCTCCAGCGCGGGTGGAACGCCGAGCATTCGAAGAAGTACGGCGATTGGAATACCGTGAGCCCGTACGCGGGTGAAGGCTACAAGCGCGGCCGGCTCTCGTTCGGCAACGCCGCATCGGGTTCAGGCACGATGGCCGGCAACACGTACGACAAGGCCAAGTCTGGTGTCGAGACGGGCGCGAACAAGTTCGCCGACAAGGCGGACGACATGAAGGATCGCATGGATGGCAATCCGGCATCGAAGCCGGGGCCCGACGCCACCGACTCGAGTCGTCGCCTCGATTCACGGTGACTGACGGTTTGACCCGCCATCAGCGATAGGTCTCGAAGAACCCCGCTCCGGTCCCCGCGAGCGGGGTTCCTCGTATCCGGCCGGCGATCGTCGCCGTGCCCTTCATCTGCACGAAGTAGGGTCGCTTCAGGTCGCGCGCCGCGAGTGCTTCTCCCCGCTCCACCATCGCGACGCGCGTATCGCTCGCGCTCGCATCCTCGATGCGAAGGGTGAGCCGGAGCGTGTCGTCCCCGCGCACATCCACCAGATCGGCGGTCGCCGGCGTTCGGATCGCGCGTCCGCTCACGATCGTCGTTCGTGCATCGTCGTAGCGAATCGTGCGCGGACGGAACACCGCAAGGAAGCCGGACCGGTCCACCAGATAGACGAACAGCGGCTGCGCGCTCGAGACGCTGTCGGGCGGCTCGATGCGTCCGTAGAGCAGCGTATACTCGCCAGCCCGCGCCGCTCCCCACTCCCAGGTGACGCCACGCCACACGCCCCAGTTATGATCGTGATACGCTTGCACGTTCTCATACGGGGTGCAGGCGCCGGCCACGCAGAGTGTTCCCGTGGCATCCGCGCGCAATGCCGGCACCACATATCCACTCACGACGCCACTCGTGAGCGCGGCGCCCGGGAAGTACGCGCCTGGCGCTGGAGACACCACGAGGTCGAGCGACAATGATGCGCCGCTCGCGTCCTCGCGCGCGCGGGCGCGGACGCGATACCGGCCGTCGGACTGCACGTCCACGCGCGACTCGCCGATCGCCACGTTCGCGTCCGTCGTCGAATAACGGACGCCCGAGGACGGTACCGTGCTCGTGAAGCGGCGCTGCGGCTTGCCTTGTTCGTGCAGCGTGACCAGGACCTGCCCGCCCCAGCGGTCTGCCGCGCCACCGACCGCACCTGCCACGATGAAGGAAACGAAGGCCCATCGCCGGCGATCCGCGGAGATCACGTTGAAATAATGCCATTCGCCCCAGCTCGGATCACCCGCCACCTCCGCGGGCGGCACGTGGAACCGATCGATGTCGTGCCGTAGCTCCGCATCCGACGGCGCGCGCCAGCGACGGTCGAGCGAATCGTCGACCCACTGCCCGCTCGTCACGTCGGGGCCTGCGCCAACGGACGTCGTGAGCGAGGGTATGTCCCCCGATGCTCGCACCGGACGCTCGCGACCATCGGACGTGCGCAGGTACAAGAGCTTCCCCTCCATCTGCGGCGAGACGGACGACACCACGTCGCTGGATCGCGGGGCCGCGAGCAGTTGCCGGTAGATGAATCGCGCATGGTCGATCGAGAAGAACAGGCCGCCGAGCCCGCCCGTCTTCAGGACTTCGACATCCACGCCTTCCGGCAATACGGTGACGGTGCCGCCGCCGACGAGCTTTTCATCCTTCGCCTGGCTCAGCAATGCCTCACCGATCGACAGCAGCACGATCATCACCGCGACACCCATGCTGAAGCCGAACAGCAGGAAGACGCTCCGCCACGGCTTCAGCGTCAGGTTGCGGGTGGCGAGCAGCCGGATCATTCGGGAGAGCGCTCGTCCCGGACTATCTCGCCGTCCCGCATGTGAATCACGCGATTCGCCGCTTGCGCCATCTGCTCGTCGTGCGTCACGACGACGATCGTCGTTCCGTCGTCGTTGAGCCGGCGAAAGAGCGCGATCATCTCTGCCCCGGTGCGCGCGTCCAGTTCGCCGGTGGGCTCGTGGGGGGGCGGGGGGGACGGGGGATTAGCCACCCCGCGCCGGCAGGGGACCCCCCGGGTGGACGGCGCCCGACCCAGCGGGGGTCGAGGTCCCTGACGTCGGGGGGGG
>JAJAYP010000173.1 GCA_026786185.1 Gemmatimonadaceae bacterium | reverse complement strand
ATCGCGTGGCGCTCGTCACGGGCGCGGGCCGGCGTGTGGGGCGGGCCATCGCGCTGGCGCTCGCCGCGCGCGGCATGCACGTCGTCGTCCACTACCACGGCTCGTCGGAGGGCGCAGATGAAACCGTGCGCCTCATTCGGCAGCAGGGTGGAACGGCGGACGGGATTCACGCCGACCTCCGTGACGTCTCCGACGGCGACGCGCTCATCGATCGCTCGCTCGAGACCGCGGGGAGGCTGGACGCGCTCGTGAACTCCGCCGCCGTCATGCTCCGGACGCCGGTCGGCGAGACGTCGGCGGCGGAGTGGGACGCGATGTTCACCCTCAACGTGCGCGCACCGTATTTCCTCGCGCAGCGCGCGGTGCCCGCACTTCGCGCGAGCCGCGGCAGCATCGTCAACATCGCCGATCTCGCTGCATACGAGACCTGGCCCGCGTACGTGCCCCATGGCATGACGAAGGCAGCCGTCGTGCAGATGACGCGCGGACTCTCGCATGCGCTCGCGCCCGAGGTGCGCGTGAACGCGGTGGCACCGGGCGTCGTGCTGCTCCCGGACGGCTGGTCCGATGCCGACGCCGAGCGGCTGCGCTCGACGACGCCACTGCAACGGCTGGGCACGCCCGAAGACGTTGCCGGAGCGGTGGTCTTCCTGATCGAGGCGGACTACATCACCGGCGAGGTGATCAAGGTCGATGGCGGTCGACACGTCAGAACCTGATCCCCGCCGCCGCACCGCGCGTGCCGTCCAGCGGTTCGACACGATCGTCGTCGTGGGCGGTGGATGCTACGGCCGGTACTACGTACGGCAACTCGCGCGGGCCGAGCGCGCGGGCGCAGTGGTGTGGAGCGCACTCGTGGTGGTGGACCGTGACGCCGCCTGTGCCGTGGCGAATCTGGCGCCCGGCGACACACCGCCTGGCCTTCGGCTCGAGGTTGCGGAATGGAGCGTTTTCTTCGCTCGGTACCTCGGTCAGGCCGCGCTCGACCCGGAGCGATCCGCGGGAGACGCGATCGTGCCCTCGCCGCTCATGCCGCATCTCATGGCCGATTGGCTGTCCGGTCGCGCCCGGGAGCGCTGGCCGTCGCGCACCATCTCGGCGGAGCCGCTCGCGCACGCGCCCGATGTTCCATGGCAACGGGCGGGTGACGATGGGACCCACTACGTGAGCTACGCTGAGTGGATGTGTCCGATCAACTGCATCGAACCGGAGCGCTGCCCCCATACCCGGGGCGAGCGGACGTGGAGCCTGCCGCCTGCGATGGCGCGCTACGTGATGGCAGAGCGCGAAGCGGGGCGCCCCATGGACGGGCCGTTCATCTTTCACTGCGCGCATCGCGCCTATGGCGTCGGCATGATCGACGTGCGCGATGTGCTCGCGGCGGATCGGGCGATCGCGGCGCGTGACGGGGCGGTGGGCGAGCTCGCGTTCCTCGTCGGGACGACCTCGCACTGCCACGGCGCGCTCCGGCGGATCGTGGTGCGGTAGCGCCCGAGATGGGGAACGCAACGGTTCCCTCGAGGCCTTCCTCTGGTGAGATTTCGCACGCGCGCACAAGCGCGCCTCACCGCACGAGGATCGTTTGGGACTCACGCATACGTACGACGTCGTCATCGTCGGCGCAGGACCGGCGGGCATGTGCGCCGCGCTCTATACCGGACGCTCGATGCTGAAAACCGCGGTGCTGGAACGCGGCATTCCCGGCGGCGAACTGCTCAACACGGAAAAGCTCGACGACTGGATCGGAGAGAAGTCGATTCTCGGCTGGGAGCTCGCCAAGAAGTTCGAGGAGCACTCGCGCGAGTTCGGTGCCGAGTACGTGACGGCGAACGTGACCCGCGTGACGCGCCGCGAGGACGGCATGTTCGACACGGTCACCGACGGCGATGACGTCTACCGGTCGCCCGCGGTGATCGTGACGGCCGGTGGCACTCCGGTGAAGCTCGGCATTCCGGGCGAGATGGAGTTCTCCGGCAAAGGTGTGTCCTACTGCGCGATCTGCGACGGCGCCTTCTTCAAGCAGCAGGTGATCGTGGTGATCGGGGGCGGCGATGCCGCGGTGGAGGAGGCGGACTTCCTCACGCGCTATGCGTCCAAGGTGTACGTCATCCACCGCCGGGACGAGTTTCGCGCGTCGAGAATTCTCCAGGAGCGGCTCCGTGCGAATCCCAAGGTGGAAGTGCTCTGGAGCACGGTGCCGGAGGAGATCGTGGGAGACGGGCAGGGGCTCATGTCCGGCATCGTGCTCCGCAACGTCAAGACTGACGCGGTGCGCACGCTGGACGCGACCGGTTGCTTCGTCTTCGTCGGCTTCAGGCCGAACACGGGCATCATCGACGCGCATTTCGATCACGACGACATGGGCTACGTCCTGACCGACACCACCATGCAGACGTCGATCAAGGGCCTCTTCGCCGCCGGCGACCTTCGCTCGCAGCTCACGCGGCAGGTGACGACCGCCGTGGGTGACGCGACGACGGCGGCGATCGGGGTGGAGAAGTACCTGAAGGCGCGGGCCGAGGGCGGACACGCCATCGATCCGCACGGCAGCGGTGGGTACGCCGTGTGAAGATCGACGTCCGGACGGTCGGCCCCTTCGAGGAAAATTCCTATCTCGTCGTCGACGAGGGTAGCGCGCGCGCCGTGCTCATCGACCCCGGCGCGGAAGGCGACGTGCTCGTTCGCATGGTCCGCGAGTCGGGGGCGACACTCGACGCGATCTGGCTGACGCACGCGCATATCGATCACATCGGCGGCATTGCGGCCGTCCGTCGCGTGTACGACGTGCCGGTGCACCTGCATCCGCTCGATCTGCCCTTCTACACGCAACTGTCCGCCCGCGCCGCCGAAGTGTATGGCGTTCCGTTCGAGCAGCCGGATGGCCCGGACCGCGAGCTGGCCGAGGGGGACATGCTCTCCTGCGGTGCGCTGCGGTTCACCGTCATGCATGTGCCCGGACATGCCCCTGGCCTCGTCAGCTTCAATGGCGAAGGTGTCGCGCTGTCCGGTGACCTGCTGTTCTGTGGCTCGATCGGCCGCACCGATCTTCCACTGTGCAATCCATTCGACATGGATTCCTCGCTCGAACGGTTCGCAACGCTGCCGGGGGAGACGCTCGTGTATCCGGGGCATGGTCCGGCGACGACGATTGCGGACGAGCGGAGATCGAACCCGTTTCTCGCGGGACGCGCCCGCGCGCTGAAGCGGTGATCGCGCGCGACCTGTCGATCACGCTCGCGAGTCTCGTGGTACTCGCGGGATGGCTGGGCGCCGCGTTGCTCGTCGTGCTGTCCGTCGCGCCAGCGGCGTTCGCCGTGCTGCCGACGCGCGCGCTCGCGGGCGCCCTCGTCGGGCGGGTGCTCCCCGTGCTCTTCTGGTCGGGCATGATCATCGGGGTCACGCTGGGCGTGCTTGGCTGGTCTTCGCCGAATCGATTCGCACGCATCGTCGCGGCAATCGCTCTGGCAGGTGCGTGTGCGACGGCGGAGTTCGTCGTCACGCCGCGCATTGCGCAGGTGCGTGCGCAGGCAGGTGGCGCGATCGATGCGCTGGGCCCATCCGATCCCCGCCGCCGCGAGTTCGGGCGGCTGCACGGAATCAGTGTCGCGATGCTCGGCATCGCCGGCCTGTCTGCCATGCTCGCCCTGTACTTCAGCGTTCGCGACGTCCCTTTCCGGAGTGCACCATGAGCGAGGAGCCGCGCCTTCCGAGGATCGAGCTCAGCGACGCACCGGAGGCGGTTCGCGCGACCTTCGAGGCGTTCGTCCGCCAGCGGGGCATTGTGCCAAACCTGTTTCGCGTAGCTGCACACGCGCCGGGCATCACGGCCAGGCTCGCGTCATTGAACGCGGAGGTGATGGGCCCGGGCGACGTGCCGGTGCTGCTGAAGGAGCTGCTGAGCACGCGCGTGTCGCACATCAACGTCTGCGATTATTGACTGGCCTCTCACACCGCCTTGGCAAGGCGGATGGGTGCGACCGATGAGCAGCTCGATGCGGTTGCGCGCGGGCGCTACGACGGATTCGACGAGGCATGGCGGTCGGCGCTGGCGTACGCCGACGCGATGACGCCCACGCCCGGCATCGTTGGCGAGGCGGTGTTCGCGGAGCTCGCGCGGCACTGGTCGCCGACCGCCGTCGTCGAGATCACGGCGGTCATCTGCATGTACAACTTCTTCAATCGGTTCGCGCACGCGCTCGATGTCCCGATCACGCGCTGACGGATCTCCCATCACTCACGGTTTCTCATGACGTTCGCTTCTGCCACTCGCACCGAGAAGGATCCCCTTGGGCCGCGGGAAGTGCCGGTCGACGCACTGTATGGCGTCCAGACTCTTCGCGCGAAGGAGAATTTCCCCATCAGCGGACTCGCGCCGCTGTGGCCGTTCGTCATGGCGCAGACCTGGATCAAGAAGGCGGCGGCGCTCACGCACAAGGAAACGGGTCGGCTCGAAGGGCGACTCGCCGATGCGATCGTCGCTGCCGCGGATGAAGTGCTGGCGCACGCCCACGACGCCCATTTCATCGTCGATCCCTACCAGGCCGGCGCGGGCACGTCGCACAACATGAACGTGAACGAGGTGCTGGCCAATCGTGCGAACGAGCTGCTCGGCGGCGTGCGCGGTGCGTACGCGCCAGTGCATCCGAACGATCACGTCAACATGGCGCAGAGCACCAACGACACGATCCCCACCAACATCCGGCTGTCGATCCTCTCACAGCTCGATGGCCTGCTGTCGGCGTTCGGGGCGTTGCGGGATGCGCTCGCGGACAAGGGCCGCGAGTTCGACGACATCGTGAAGGCCGGCCGTACGCACCTGCAGGACGCGATGCCGATCCGTCTCGGTCAGGAGTTCACTGCGTACGCCGGCTCCATCGATCGCAATCTCCGGCGCGTCACACAGGCCGCGGACTACCTGCGGGATCTGGGGATCGGCGGCAGCGCCGTCGGGACAGGGGTGACCGTGGAGCGGGAGTATCCCGCGCTCATGAACAAGCACCTGCGCGCGATCACCGGTCTCGACCTCCGCATCGGGGAAGATCGCATCCAGCTCATGCAGAGCATGGGAGATGCGGCGGCCTTCAGCGCGACGCTCCGTGTACTCGCCGTCGACCTGAGCAAGATCGCCAGCGACCTGCGGTTGATGGTCATGGGGCCCCGGACGGGCATCGACGAGATCAAGCTCCCCGCGGTTCAACCCGGATCGTCCATCATGCCCGGCAAGATCAACCCGTCGATTCCGGAGATGGTCAACCAGGTGTGCTATCAGGTGATGGGGCTGGACACCACCGTCAGCATCGCAGCGGAGCACGGCCAGCTCGAGCTGAACGTCATGATGCCGGTGATCGCACACAACATCCTGTTGTCGATGCGGATCATGACGAACACGGCCACCGTGTTCACCGCGAAGTGTGTCGTGGGCATCGAAGCGAATCGCGACATGCTCGCCTATTGGGTGGAGCGCAGCGCCGCGCTGGCGACGGCACTCATGCCGCACATCGGATACGCGAAGGCGGCGGAACTGAGCAAGCAATCGGTAAAGGAAGGCATCCTCGTGCGCGACATGGTGAAGCGCGACAAGCTGCTCCCGGCCGACGAGATCGACGTCGTGCTGGATTTGAAGAAGATGACCGAGATCGGCGTTCCGGGTGGGAAGCACGGCATGGTGGCCGGCGGCTGAATCAGCCCTGTCCGCCGACTGCCTGCTTTGCTACCTTACGCGTGTGCGAATCACCACGCAGGCAGAATACGGACTCATCTGTGCGCTTCACCTGGCCCGTCGGATGGACGACGGGCCGGTGACCGGTCGCGAGATTGCGTCCAGCGAGCGGCTGCCGCCCGACTACGTCGAGCAGATCATGCTCAAGCTCCGCCGGGCGGAGATCGTGGCGAGCACCCGCGGTGCGCACGGGGGCTATCGTCTCGCGCGCGATCCAGAGCGGATCAGCGTGCGGGACGTGATCGTGGCATCCGAACATTCCACGTTCGAGGTGCATTGCATGTCGCACCCGGGGGAAGAGGCGCGATGCGACTCGTCGCACGACTGCAGCATTCGTCCCGTGTGGTTGCTGCTGCAGCGCCGCATCGACGACGTGCTCGAGGGCGTGCGGCTGAGCGACCTGCTGATGCAGGAGAGTGACGTGCGTGAGCGGATCGCACTCGTGCCGCTGTCCGGCGGCGGGCGACTCGCGCTCCCCGTTCTGCACGGATGACGCGCCGGCGCTGATGCGCCTCTTCGGTTCGTTTCGCGACGACCGTGCGCTGCAGCGCGCCACCAGTGCGTACATCGACGTGCTGCTCGATGAGCCGGCGCCCACCGACGTCGAATGGCTGTCGACGGTCGGCACTCGCGGCGACGCGGATCATGCGCGATGGGAACTGCGGTACCTGCGTCGGTCGCTCGGCATTCTCGTGGCGCAGCGCGACGCGCTCGACGATCGCACGCCGTCCGAGGTGCTGCGCACGCTCGCCGCGCGCATGGCGCGAGACTCGAACGTGGACGACGCGCTGCGGGACCTGTCGGAGCGACAGTTCAACGCGCGACTGAGCGCCTATCGCGACGCGTTCACCTCGCGCGGACTGGGCACCCCAGCACTCCGCGTCGCGCAGAATCTTCTCGCCTTCGCCGGGGGACCGATCCGTGCCGACGATCCGGCCGTGATCCGCGGGGCAGGGCTCGTGACCGAGTCCCTGGAGCGTAGCGCGGAGTCGCTGCGTGCGAGCTTCGGGACGGTGCAGCTTCCGGAGGACGTTCCTCCGTCGCAGCTCGTGCGCTGACGAGGGGCCGGAAGCAGAAAGCGCCCCCCGGCTGCGAGGGCGCTATTCCATGGCCGGAGTGCTCGAGGGGGGACTTGAACCCCCACGCCGGTGAAGGCACAGGCTTCTGAGACCTGCGTGTCTACCAGTTCCACCACCCGAGCGACGCGCGCGTGCGAACCTGCGCGACAGCGTCAAAAGATAACGGGAGCCGCGTTGGCAAGTCAACGCATCGCGTTGCCGCCGCGACGCAGCGCCTCTATGTTGCACGGCTGGCCCGCAGCGTCGCGCGCCGAGTTCCTCCGTCCATGTCGAAGCCCGACGAAAAGCCCGAAGTGGAGTCGATCGCGCGCAATCGTCGCGCACGCCACGACTACTCGATCATCGACACCTTCGAGGCGGGGATCGTGCTCACGGGGAGCGAGGTCAAGTCCCTGCGCGATGGCAAGGCCAACATCTCGGATGCCTATGGAATCGTTCGCGACGGCGAGATCTTCCTGATCAACCTCCACATTTCCGTCTACGAGCGGGCCAGCTACAACAATCACGAGCCGACGCGCACGCGGAAGCTGTTGTTGCACAAACGGGAGATCGGGCGTCTCATTGGTGCAATCGAGCGACAGGGACTGACGCTCATTCCGCTGGAGCTGTACTTCAAGCGAGGCATCGCGAAGGTGGCGATCGCGTTGGGCAAGGGGAAAAAGCAGCACGACAAGCGCGAGGACGCGAAGGCGCGAGACGCCGACCGTGAGATCGCGCGCGCGGTGCGCACCCGATGATTCGCGTGTTCGTCGCCGCGTTGCAGCTCGCGATCACCGATCCTGCGGGAGTCGGGCCGGTCGGGCCGCTCGTCGTGAAGGACGTCAATCGCTCCATTACCGTCGAGCTCGTGCCATCGCCCGATGGCCCGCTGCTGCGCGCGTCCGCTTTGCGCCCCGTGCTTCCGATCACGGTCTCCCATCTGATGGGTGAGCGATGGGTCCTGGTAGTGAATGGCACAGCGCTCGTGGTCGAAACGGGCAGCCGATTCGCGAGCGTGGGCGCCGATCGCTATCAGCTCGCGGCCGCGCCCGTCGTCACGAAGGGCGCGTTGTACGTCCCCTTGCAGCTCGTCGTCGAGATCGTGCCACGCGTCATCAACAACCTCGTGTGGGATCCCGCCCGGTTCGAGTTGCGCGCATTTTCCTCGAGCACCACCTTCGCGGATCGTGACGACGCGAAGAAAGCCGTGGCGCTGGTCCGCCCCAGTACGGTCGTGCTCGCAGGTGAAGCGCGTCGCACCGCGCCGTCAGCGCCCGGCGCCAAGTCGACGCGATCGTCGATCCGTGCCACGCGGTCACGCAAGCTCGTGGTGGTGGACGCCGGACATGGCGGACCGGATGGCGGCATGCACGGCCCGATCGGTGGCGGACCGCCGATCGCCGAAAAGAATGTGACGCTCACCGTGGCGAAGCGGGTTGGCGCGGCATTGGGCCGGCAGGGCATCGACGTGAAGTACACCCGCACGACGGACACCCTCATCGCCCTCTCCGATCGCGGTCGCATCGCCAACGAGGCCAGGGCCGACCTGTTCATCAGCATTCACGTCAATGCGGCAAACCCCGGCTGGAAGGATCCCGGCGGATCGCGCGGCTTCGAGACCTACTTCCTCGCCGAAGCGAAGACCGAGGACGCCCGGCGCGTCGAGCGGATGGAGAACGAAGTGGTGAAGTTCGAGACGCAGTCCTCCGCGCATGTGGGCGACCCGCTCAGCTTCATTCTCAACGACATGGCGCAGAATGAACACCTGCGCGAGTCGAACGAACTGGCGGAACTCATCCAGCGTCGCCTGGCTCGCGTGCATCCCGGCACCAACCGCGGGGTGAAGCAGGCGGGCTTCCGTGTGCTGGTGACCGCATTCATGCCCGCCGTGCTGGTGGAAATCGGCTTCGGCAGCAATGCGGCCGACGCGGCATACATCACGGATCCCGCGCGAGTGGAGGAACTCTCCGCAGCGATCTCCGATGCCGTCGTCGAGTATCTCCAGCGCTACGAGCGCCGGGTCTCGGTGGGGCCGTCGTCGGTCGTCGGGGGAGGACTCGGCCCACCGTGATCGCGACGCGCTCCGCGCTCGCGGTACGGGTGGCCGGTCTGGAATTCCAGAATCCGATCGTGCTGGCGGCGGGCACTGCCGCGTATGGTCGAGAGCTGGCCGACGTCGTGAACCTGGCGGCGCTGGGCGGGCTGGTCACCAAGGCGGTCAGTCCACTACCGCGCGCCGGTGCACCGGCGCCTCGGGTCGCCGAATTCGATGGCGGGATGATCAATGCCGTCGGCCTCGCCAATCCCGGTGTGGACGCGGTGCGCCGCGAGCACCTTCCATGGCTCGCCACGTCTCTACCGGGCGTGCGCAAGATCGCGAATGTCGTCGGGTTCGCGGTCGAGGAGTTCGCTGGCGTCGTCGAAGCCCTGGACTCCGCGCTCGGGGCCGAAGGAGCCGGTGGTGCGCTCGATGCGTACGAGCTCAACGTGAGCTGTCCCAACGTCAAGGCTGGTGGGCTGGAGTTCGGCGCGGATCCCGGCGCCTTGGCCGAGGTCGTTCGGCGTGCGCGGAGCGTTACCACCCGACCGTTGTTCGTCAAGCTGTCACCCACGCTCCCCGACATCGCCCGGAGCGCGTCGATTGCGGTGGATGCGGGCGCCGACGCGCTCACGCTGGTGAACACGCTGCCGGGACTGGTGATCGATGTGTCGCAGCGACGAGCGGCGCTGGGGTTCGGGACGGGTGGGGTGAGCGGTACCGCGCTCCTGCCGGTCGGCGTCCTGGCCACCTGGAAGGTGCGACGAGCGGTGAAGGTGCCGCTCTTCGGCATCGGGGGCGTCGGGTCCTGGAGCGATGCCCTGCAGTACATCCTTGCCGGCGCCTCGCTGGTCGGCATCGGAACGGCCATGCTGCGCGATCCCCGGGTGCCGGAGCGCGTGGTGCGCGATCTGACGCGCTGGTGTCGGACGAATGGAGTCGATCGCCTGTCGGACCTGACCGGGTCGCTCACGGTGTCATCCTGATCGACCGCCCGAGTGCACCGCGAGCGCTCCCGATCGTCGCGCTGGACGTGGCGTCGGCCGCCGAGGCCCTCGGGCTCGCGCGTCAGCTGGGCGACAGTTGCCGATTCTACAAGGTGGGGAGCGAACTGTTCACCGCCGCTGGCGGGGCGATCGTGCACGAGCTGCAGGACGAGCTCGGTGCCGATGTCTTCCTCGATCTCAAGCTGCACGACATTCCGAATACCGTGGCCGGCGCGGTGCGAAGCGCCGCGGCATTGGGAGTGCGCTTGTTGACGGTACACGCGTCCGGGGGACGCGCAATGCTGGAGGCGGCGCAGGAGGCGGCGCGACACTCGGCCGCTCGCGGCTCGGCGTGCGACCTCCTCGCCGTCACCGTCCTGACCTCGTTCGACGCCACGACACTGGGTGATGCGTGGGGGCGAACGGGGGTCGCGATCGAGCGCGAGGTGGTGCGTCTGGCCGACGACGCGGCACGCGCCGGGCTACATGGCGTCGTGTGCAGCGGCGCCGAGGCGTCGGCGCTGCGGGCCGCTCATGGGGACCGCCTCGCGCTGTTGGTGCCGGGGATTCGTCTGGCCGGTGGATCGGCGCACGACCAGCGTCGGGTGATGACGCCGGCGGCCGCACAATCGGCTGGTGCGCGCTACCTCATTCTGGGGCGGGCGGTGACGGCGGCGGCGGATCCGAGACGGGCGATGCAGACCGTGTTGTCGGAGCTCGCGGCAGGCGCCTGAGGGACGAGTCATCGTTGAATTGACGACGGCTGGAGCAGGCCCGAACTCGCCGTATCTTGCGGGGTTGCGTGAACTTACCGCCCCCGTTATCCTACGAGTCTGACCCTGAAATTCTCACGTTTTGCATCGATGGTGGTTTCGTGAAAGTCCGCAGCAGCGTCAAGCCGATCTGCGAGCACTGCAAGGTTGTCAAGCGCAACGGCGTGACTCGCATCATCTGCAAGCGCAATCCAAAGCACAAGCAACGTCAGGGCTGATAGAACATGGCTCGTATTTCTGGCATCGATCTCCCGAAGGACAAGAAGGTCGAGATCGGTCTGACCTACATCTTCGGCATCGGACGCGCGTCCGCCCTGGAGATCCTGGAAAAGGCGGGGATCGACGCGAGTCTGCGCATCCGCGACCTCACCGACTCCGACGTGCAGAAGCTGCGCGGCGTGATCGAGAAGGAGTATCGCGTGGAAGGCGCGCTCCGGACCGAAGTCGCCATGAACATCAAGCGGCTGATGGACATCGGATCGTATCGTGGCATTCGCCACCGTCGCGGGCTGCCCGTTCGTGGCCAGCGCACGCACACCAATGCGCGCACGAAGAAGGGCCCGCGCCGCGCGATCGCCGGCAAGAAGAAGGTAACCAAGTAACGTATGGCGACTGGAAAGAAGGCGAAGAAGGTGGTGGAGGCGGAGGGCGTCGCGCATGTGAACGCGACCTTCAACAACACCACGATCACGATCACCGACCCGCGCGGCAACACCATCGCGTGGGGGTCGAGCGGCAAGGCGGGGTTCAAGGGCTCCAAGAAGAGCACGCCCTTCGCTGCGACGGTGGCGTCCGAGCAGGCGGCGCGCGAAGCGCTGACGGCCGGCGTGAAGCGCGTCCACGTGCGAGTGCAGGGTCCGGGCAGTGGTCGCGAGTCCGCCATTCAGGCGCTCGCGTCCGCGGGGCTCCAGGTGAAGTCGATCAAGGACGTGACGCCGATTCCGCACAACGGCTGCCGTCCTCCGAAGCGTCGGAGAGTCTGAGATGGGTCGCTATACAGGACCAAGTTGCCGCCAGTGTCGTCGCGAGGGGACGAAGCTGTTCCTCAAGGCGACGAAGTGCTTCACGGAGAAGTGCCCCGTCGAGCGTCGGCCATACGCGCCAGGCCAGCATGGGCAGGCGACGGCCCGCCGCCGCAAGGCGTCGGAGTTCTCGAAGCAGCTCCGAGAGAAGCAGAAGATCAAGCGGATGTACGGCGTGAGCGAGAAGCAGTTTCGCAACACGTTCGAGAAGGTCAGCACGCAGCCCGGCATCACGGGCCACAACCTGCTGGCTGCGCTCGAGACGCGCCTGGACAACGTCGTGTACCGCATGGGATTCGCCGGCAGCCGCAAGGCGGCGCGCCAGTTGATCCGTCATCGGCACGTCGAAGTCAACCAGAAGGGCGTCGACATTCCGAGCTTCCACGTGCAGCCGGGGCAGGAAGTACGTCTGCGCGTCAAGTCTCGTGAGCAGGTGTCGGTGCTGACGGCGATGGATCAGTCGTCGCGCGGCGCGCCGCTTTACTGGATCGCGGGCGCCAAGGAGCCGTTCAGCGGACGCGTGCTCGAGAAGCCCGCCCGCACGAGCATCCCGATCGCCGCGCAGGAACAGCTCGTCGTGGAGCTCTACTCGAAGTAGGTCTGGAGGTCTGTAGGTCTGTAGGT
>JAJAYP010000172.1 GCA_026786185.1 Gemmatimonadaceae bacterium | reverse complement strand
GTACGGCGCCGTGGCGGTGATGAACGCGCTCGGTGCGGACGCCAAGGTGGCGAGTGCCGTGAACGGCGCCGACGTCCGGGTGGTGTCGGCATTGCCGGCCCAGATTGGCGTCGTGACGCTCGACGACGGGAGCACGGTACGCCTGGCGCCGGAGTCGAAGCTGTCGATTCCCAACGGATTCGGGCCCGGCCTGCGGGCCGTGAAGATCGAGGGTGCGGGCACCTTCACCGTTGCGCCGGGTCAACCGGATCGGTTCCAGGTTTTTGGCGGCGGCGCCGTGGTGGTCGCCACGGGAACAGCGTTCACGGTACGCAGCTACGAGAACGAGCCGGGGACGACAGTGGTCGTACAGGAGGGCACGGTCGAAGTGACTCATGGCAAACAGACGCAATCGCTCGCGGCGGGCTCCTCGCTGATGATCGCGAAGGGTCAGCCTCCACGCGTGGCGACGGCGGCCGAGGCGGAGGAAGCATCGGCGTGGAACGACGGCACGCTGGCCGTCGCCAATCGCCCGCTGCGCGAGGTGCTGCCGCAGCTTCGCAGGTGGTACGGCCTCACGGTCAACGTGCCGCAGGCGGAATTGCTCGATCGGGCGGTGACCTTCCGCGCGTCGCTCGACTCGTCGCGGCAGGCCATCCACGGCATCGAGCAGAGTACAGGCCTGGAGTTCGGATACATCGGTCCGAACATGGTGTTCCGCCAGAAAGCGGCGAGCGGCGCGAAGAAGTAGTCGTCCGCAGGGAGAACATTGGTGTGCCAGTGAGCCCCTCGCCGCAGCGCGGCGAGGGGCTCGTTGGCGCTGGCACCGGCGCGCCTCGAGTATCGCCCCTAGTGTCCGGCTCGCGTGAGGGTGAGACGCGGTGACGCCAGGGTACCGATCACCAGTGTCGGCAGCACCTGTACGGTCTGGATGAGCAGCGCCGCGGCGATCGCAGGGGTTTCGGCGATGCCGAACGAGCGCGCCGTCAACGCGTACAACACCTGAAACACGCCGACATTGCCCGGCGTGGCGCGAACGAGAAAGCTGATGCCCACGGTCAGCAGCGCGGCGACGGAACCGGTGAGTGGAATGGGCAGATGCGCCGCCATGGCGGCGACGTGATAGGTGGCGACCTGCAGCGCCCACGCTCCGAGCGAGAGGCCCATGGCGGCGGTGAGGCGAGGCAATGAGGCGAGTTCGAACACTCCAGCGGCGAAGCGCACCAGGTACGCATGGATGCGTCCCGTTGGATCGGGCCCATCGGCCCGATACCGGACCGTGAGCACCAACAAGACCAGCAGGATCATCCCGAACGCCACGGTCGCCGGTATGCGCCACCGCACGATGGTCCGTGGTACGTCGAGCAACCACGCTGCGCCCACGAGGAGCAGCAGGTAGCTCACGACATCCAGCAGTCGCTCCATCGCCAGGGCCGCGAGGACGCGTGCGCTGGAGACCCCACTTGCTCGCGACACGAGGAGCACGCGAATGCCTTCGCCGCCCTGCGCGACGAGCAGGTTGTTGAGCGATGCGCCGGCGAACGTGGCGCGGAGTGCGAGGGCGAGCGAGCCGACGCCCATGGGACGGAGGAACACCCACCAACGCACTCCCTTGAGCAGCAGCGACATGAGGTTCAGCGCAACGGCGAGCGCGACGAGTCTCGGATCCGCCGCGCGCATGACCATCGCCGCGCCGCGCCAGTCCACGTGCCGGGCGAAGAGCAGGAGGAGGGCTACGACGGTAGCGCTGACGGCCAACTGCGCCACGCGTCGGCCGAGGCCCGTCATCGCTCGCGGCCGGGCCGCTCCAGCACGGTCATGAACTGCGGCGTGATGAGGAAGTCGAACGCGCTGACGACGTGCGTCAGTCCGCTGCGCTCGGCGAGTTCCGAGATGCTGCGCGGCGTGAACTTGTGCACGTGCAGCCGGCGCGCGAGCAATGGATTGCCGAAGCCGAGCCACGCGCCGGGCATCGCGTACAACCCTCGAATCGGTTCGGCCGGATAGACCAGCAGGATGCGCCCACCGGGTACGACCACGCGCCTCATCTCGCAGAGTGCCCCGGCCGCGTCGGGGATGTGCTCGATGGCGTGAAAGGAGTACAGTTTGTCGAACTGCGCATCGTCATAGCGCAACGACACCGCATCCATGCTGCTCAACTGCGGCGCCACCCCGTGATCGATGGAGCGCGGGTTGACGTCGATGCCGAACGTGGCGGGACAGAGTTGCTGCACTCGCCTGGTGAGCCAGCCGCGGCCGCACCCCACCTCGAGCACGCGATCACCAGCCTCGGGCGCGAGAAAGCGGACGACGCGGCGAAGATGCCGCTCCGTCTCCAGGGGACGGTTCAGCATCGCATAGTCCTCGGAATCGTACGTCACTGCCGGCAGCGACGGCTCGCCGTCGGTCAGCCGCAAGCGAGGTGCGCGCAGGGACGGCTCCGCACTGGGCACGCGTTGGGTCGTGACTGGCTGCATGGATGCCTCGGGGTGGGCGACACGTGGTCGCGGTATCATTGTCGGCCGCGGACGCGGTCCGTACCTTGGAGAAGCTCGCGAGGCGTCGTGACCGCTCCGTGCCCCCGAGCGTGACCTGCGCGTCGCGCTGTCGGCTCGTTCCCCGCCCATCCGCCATGATCGAGCTTCGCACACTTGGCACGCTCGACCTTCGCGGCACCGGCGGGGCGGAGTTGCGGCGCATCCTGCAACAGCCGAAGCGTCTGGCACTGCTCGTGTACCTTGCCGTCGCGACACCACGGCGCTTTCATCGCCGCGATGCGCTGCTGGCGAAGTTCTGGCCCGAGCTGGACAGCGAGCATGCTCGCGGCGCGCTACGCCGCTCGCTCCACTACCTGCGGCAGATCGTGGGTGAAAATGTCATCGTGGGACGCGGCGACGAGGAGATCGGCCTCGAGCCGGGAGCGTTGTGGTGTGATACCACAGCGTTCGAAGACGCGCTCGCCGCGAGCAAGATCGAGCAGGCCATTGCGCTGTATCGCGGCGAGCTGCTGCAGGGGTACTACATCAGCGGGGCGCCCGACTTCGAGCGCTGGCTCGAGCACGAGCGCGCGCGACTCCGGGATCTGGCGACCACGGGTGGATGGACGCTCGCCGAGCGAGTGGCAACGTCGCAGCCGCACGAGGCCGCGCGTCTGGCACGGTGGGCGGCCGCGCTCGAGCCGCATGACGATGCGACGCTGCGTCGACTCCTGTCGCTGCTTGCCGCGACCGGTGATCGAGCTGGTGCGGTCCGCGCGTTCGAAGAGTTCGCGCGCCGGCTCCGCGCCGATTTCGAGATCGAGCCCTCTCGCGAGGCGAGTGCGCTGATCGCGACGATCCGTTCCGAGGACGGTCGCGAGTCGCCGCCGAGGGAAGACGTGCCGCTCACGGTCTCGCGCGCGCGCGGGGATGAGCGCGCCGCGCGGCCAGTACCCGCACCGTCCACGTCGCCGAACGTCGTGGCGGTGTTTCCGTTCGCGGTCCTCGGTGGGCGAGAGCTGTCGTATCTCGGAGAAGGGATGGTCGATCTTCTCTCCACCACGCTCGATGGTGCGGGAGACCTGCGCACGGTGGATCCACGCGCACTGCTCGCGCATGTCGCGCGCGAGAAGCACGAGACACTCGACCCGGCCCAGGCGCGCGCGGTGGCGCGCTTCTTCGGCGCGGGACGGTTCCTGCTCGGCAGTATCGTGCAGGCGGGGGGACGCATCCGTATCGGGGCGACGATGTACGACGCAAGTGCGACGGCCCGCGTCCGCGTTGAAGCATCGGGCAGCAGCGAAGCCGGCATCTTCGACATGGTGGACGAGCTCACGCGTGAGTTGCTGCGCGCGGAAGGACGGGGCCCGGGTGCGCGGCTCGGGAAGCTGGCGGCGCGCACCACGACATCGCTGCCGGCGTTGAAAGCATACCTGCGCGGGGAGTGCGAGCTGCGGGCGGGTCGGTACTTCCAGTCGCTGGAGTGGTTCCAGAACGCGGCGTCCGAAGACACCGGATTCGCGCTCGCGAACTATCGCCTGTCCGCTGCCGCGGCGGCCACGGCCGATCCCGAGCTGGCGCGCGAGGCGTGTCAGCTCGCCCTGGAAGGGAATGCTCGGCTGGGTCGGCATGACCGGGTGCTGGTGGACGCACAGCACGCATGGCTGCGTGGAGCGGCCGACGAAGCGGAGCGCCTGTACGCCCAGGCGCTCGCCACGCATCCGGACGACGTGGAAGCCTGGTTTCTGCTCGGCGACGTTCTGTTCCATCACAACCCCAGGCGCGGACGCTCGATCTCCGAATCGCGCGAGGCGTTCGAGCGCGCGCTTCGCTACGATCCCGAGCACGTGAGCGCCCTGGTGCACCTCGCTCGGCTGGCCGCGTTCGAGCGGAAACCGGCGGAACTCGATTCCCTCGTGGAGCGAGTGCTTCGACTCAGTCCCGCCGGCGATCGCGCGCTCAGCGTCCGCGCCCTGCGCGCCTTCGCACTCGGCAACGAGATCGAGAAGGCGCGAACGGTGACGGCGCTCGGCCGCGCACGCGCGCTGGCCGTCGTCATCGCGTTCACCGACATCGTTCTCTACGCGCACGATCTCGCCGGATCGCACCGGTTGGCACGGATCGTCACGAAGCTCACGCGTGCGCCCGAAGCGAAAGCACTCTGCCACATCGTGCTCGCGCTGCTGAGCCAGGCACGCGGTCGACAGGTGAAGGCGAGCGCGGAGCTCATTCGCGCGGCGTCCTACGATGCGGCGTGGGCGCTCGAGTTGCGGGCGCTGTTCGCGCTGCTCCCGTTCCGCACGGCTCCGCGCCGCGACATTGTCGCCGCGCGCGATGCGCTCGTGCGCTGGAATGCGGACGCGGCGCCCGACAACCGGAATCAGGTGCTGGCGTCGCACAACGGTATCCATGCCGTCCTTCGGCGCTACCTGCTTGGCGCCACGAGCGCTCGACTGGGTGATGCGGCCGAGGCTGTCGCGCTGGCGGATGCGCTGGAGCATCACCGTGACGACGCCGCGCGAGTCGCCGGGTTCGCTGCGCATCTCGGTCGATGCATCCGCGCGCAGGTCGCCCACGCCGATGGGAGGCCGGCGGACGCGCTCGCGATCCTCGGCGAGACGCAGCCGGAAATCTGGTATCAGCTCACCGTCACCTCACCGTTCTTCTCCGGGGCGCATGACAGGTTCCTGCGGGCGGAGGCACTGTTGGCGCTCGGGCGTCACGAAGAGGCGCTCGGCTGGTACGGCGCGATCGGCGAAAGCTCTCCGTACGAGTTGATCTACCTTGCGCCGGCGCTCCTGCGACAGTCGCAGATCAACGCTCACCTGGGGCGCCACGACCGTGCGGCCGACGATGCCGCCCGGGCGTCGATGCTCTGGGCGGGGTGCGACGCGGACCTGCGACCGCTCGTGGACGGAGTGACCGTGTGAGGGCGCCGTCGGCCGATCGCATCGCCGACTCGATGTCGATCATCGATCCCGTGTTCCTGCACTCGCCACTCATGCGTGGAAGCTCGATCGACCGCGTCGTCGAGGCCGAGGTCGTGTTCAAGGTGGAGACAGTGAATCCCATTCGCTCCTTCAAGGGGCGCGGCACCGAACTGCTCGTGGCGCGTCTCGCCGACGAGCGGCCACTCGTGTGCGCATCGGCCGGCAACTTCGGGCAGGGACTCGCCCGGGCAGGCGTGCGGCGCGGACTCGAAGTCACCGTGTTCGCCGCCGAGCGCGCCAATCCGCTGAAGATCGCGGCGATGCGTGCGTTCGGTGCAGCGGTTCGCCTGGAGGGCGCCGACTTCGATGCGGCCAAGGACGCGGCGCGGCGTCATGCGCAAGCATCGGGCGCCTTCTATGTGGAAGACGGCGCTCTGCCGGAGATCGCCGAAGGCGCCGGCACCATCGCGCTCGAGCTCACCGACGCGGGGGTGTTCCCCGATGTGATGCTCGTGCCGCTGGGAAACGGGGCGCTGGCCACCGGGATCGGGACGTGGCTGCATCGCACAGCGCCCGCGACGCGAGTGGTGGCCGTCGTTGCCGCGGGGGCGCCTTCGATGCGCCTGTCGTTCGAGCGTGATCGGCCGGTGTCCACGCCGTCGGTGCGGACGATCGCCGATGGCATCGCCGTGCGCGACCCGGTGCCGTACGCGCTCGAGTGCATGCGCGGCATCGTGCACGACGTGGTCACCGTGTCGGATGAGGACATCCTGCGCGCCATGCGACTGGCGCACGAGCATCTTGGCCTCGTCGTGGAACCCGCAGGAGCCGCCGGGCTCGCCGCGTTGCTCGCGCACGGCGACCGGTGGCGCGGTGCGCTCGTCGCCATGCCACTCTGTGGCGGAAACGTGACGCCGGCCGACGCGCGGGACTGGCTGCTGTCGTGATGGCCGCGTACGATTGCTCCCGAACAATTCCCTGATCCCACTCCGTCATGCGCGCTTCTCGCCACATCGTGTTCGCTGCGTCGTTGCTTCTTGCTCCCGCACTCGCCGTCGCGCAACAGCGAGCGCCCGAGATGCGCCTTGGCTTTTCGACCCTCCGACTGGCGCGCATCGACAGCCTGATGCAGCGCGCGGTGAATCGCGGCGAAATCGCGGGCGCTGTGGCCCTCGTACGGCAGGATGGCCGCACGGTCTACGAGCGCGCCGTCGGCTGGTCGGACAAGGCGGCGTCCAGGCCGATGCGCGTCGACGACATCTTCCGCATCGCATCGCAGACGAAGGCGCTGACGAGCGTCGCGATCATGTCGCTGGTTGAAGAGGGAAAGCTCGAGTTGAACGACCCCGTCAGCCGCTACATCCCGGCGTACGAGCGCACCACGGTCGCGTCGCAGTCGGACACCGGACGCGTCGTCTTGCCGGCGCGTCGGCGCATCACGATCCGCGACCTGCTCACACATACCGCCGGCATCTCATACGGCACCGACTCGCTCGTGTCCACGGCCTATGCCGGCGCGGCACTGGGCCCCGCTGCCGGGTGGGGCTGGTATACCGCCGACAAGGATGAGCCGGTGTGCACGACGATGGAGCGGCTGGCGACGCTGCCGTTCGTGGCGCAGCCGGGCGAGCGTTTCGTCTACGGTTACTCCACCGACATCCTCGGATGTGTCATCGAACGGGTGTCCGGCATGTCGCTGGATGCATTCCTTCGCACGCGCATCACCGAGCCGCTCGGCATGCGGGACACCTACTTCTTCCTGCCGGCCGACAAGCGCGGGCGACTCGCGGTGGTGTACGCGAGCACGGGCGATTCAACGATCGCGCGTGCGCCGGACGGTGCCCGCGGGCAGGGACACTACGCGGATGGACCGCGGCGCAATTTTTCGGGTGGAGCCGGCCTCGTGTCGACAGCCGCGGACTACGGACGGTTTCTCCAGATGCTGCTGAACGGCGGGTCGCTCGATGGCGTGCGCATTCTCGCGCCCCGGACGGTGGCGCTGATGACGAGCAATCAGACCGGCACGCTGTACTCGCAGACGGGTGAAGGCTTCGGCCTGGGGTTCAGCATCCTCGAGCGGGCCGGCGCAAACGGCCGAGTCGAGTCGGTCGGCACGTACGGCTGGGGTGGTGCCTACGCGAGCGGCTACGGGGTGGATCCGCAGGAGCGACTCGTGCTCGTGTTCCTCATGCAGCAACTCCCCAATCGCAGCCGCGTGGGGGCCCGGTTTCCCATGCTCGTGTACCAGGCGCTCGTCGAGGCCCGGTGAAGAAACCGGCGACGAAGCGTACGGCGGTGTCGCGGTCGGCGAAGCGGAGCTCCGTCTCAGTGGGGGAGGCGGAGCGCGCCCGCGCCCTCAAGCTCTGGGTCGTCCTCGCGCGCGCCTATGCCGCGATCCAGCGCGAGGTCGATGCGGACATCGCGCGGCACGACCTCACGACGACCGAGTTCGGCATTCTCGAGGCGTTGTATCACAAGGGACCGCTGCTGCTCGGAGACATCCAGCGAAAGGTGCTGGTGACGAGCGGCGGCATCACCTACCTGGTGGATCGCCTGATGGCGAAGGGATTCGTGGTCCGCGAGCCATCGCCGAGCGACCGGCGGGCGCGCTACGCGGTGCTCACGCCGGCGGGCTCGAAGCTGGTTCGCCGCGTCTTCCCCGCGCATGCCGACTGCGTGGCCCGCGCGCTGGCCGGGCTCGACGCGCGCGAACAGGCCGACGCAACCGTCCTGCTACGCACGCTGGGTCTCGCGGCGGCGGAGCGCCACGCGCGCAGGTAATCGACCGCGGCGCGGACACCATCGACCACTCGGCTGGTCTCGGCTTTGCGTTGACGACGCGCGCCGCCCACCGCGGCGCGCGAAGTCTCCATCGTCATCGACCAGAGAGATTCAATGCTCGCTCTTGCCGTCATCCTGCTCGTCGTCTGGGCGCTCGGCTTCCTCGTGTTCAAGATCGCCGCCTTCTTCATTCATGTGCTGCTGATCATCGCGGCGATCGCGCTCGTCATGCATTTCGTGCGCGGTGCGCGTCGCACCACGGTGTAGCTCCCGGGCGCACGCGCACCATGGTCGTGATCATTCCGGCGGTACCGATCGCGGCCCGGTCAGGACGGGCGGTGCGGGGCGAGACCGATCCTCGGACGGCGCGAGGTTCCACTCGAAGAACGTCCACGTGCGGTTCCATGAATCGATCTGCGCCGGCGAGTCCACTCGCTCGAGCGTGACGGGATCGACGCGCCGGCTGAACGCGTGGCCGACCGATCCACCCCACGGGGCCGGGTTCACGTAGATCTTCGTCTCGGCAAGCTCGGGCTTGAGGGCGCGCAGCGTGTAGACCATCTGCTGATCCTCCACGAAGTTCACGTCCTCGTCGTTCGTCGCGACGTGCACGAGGATCGGCACCTTCAGCTTCGCGGCCTGGAACACCGGTGAGCGCTTCTCGTATTCCTCGCGCCGCTCGTAGGGCAGGCCCCGAACCTCGCCCATCGTGGCGAACGAGCGCTGATAGCTCGGTCCCTTGTACGAGAGCCGAAAAAACAGGTTCGTCACGGGGACGATCGCCGCGCCGGCCTTGAAGGGGTGTTCGTCGCGGAAGAGCGTGTGTGCGGTGATGAAGCCGCCGTGGCTCCACCCCATCATGCCGAGTCGGTCCATGTCCACGTAGGGCAGCGTGCGCAGGAGATCGACGGCGGAGATCGCGTCGTCCACCTCCTTGCCGCCGTAGTCGATGGCCTCGTAGTGGGCCGCGCCGTGTCCGGTGCTGCCACGATAGTCGGGCGTGATCACGACGTAGCCCCGCTGCACCGCTTCGCGCACGAACGGAAACATGTTCGTGCCCCAGTCGCTGTGCACGCCGCCGTGCACCCATACCAGCGCGGCGTGCCCCTTCGCGCCGCGCTTCGTGAGCGGGGCGAACAGGTACGCGGGCACCGTCATGCCGTCGACGCGGCTGCGGTAGGTGACTTTGCGGAATTCCATCACGCCGGCGCTTCGCGCGGCGTAGGTACTGTCCGTCGTGCGCTTCTGCGCGGCCAGCCGTTGATGGTCGGCCGACGGTGCATCCTCGGGACGATTGCTCACGTAGAGCTGCGCAGCGCGCGCCGAGTCCTGCGGCGCAGCCGATCGTCGCGCCGAGGGCGCGGGTGTGGCCACCGCCTGCGCCAGCGCGAGCTCGCCGCCGACAGCGAGGAGGAGCATCGCGGCGCACGCGCCACGCACCGGGGAACTTGAGAGACCGACCATGGGAGAGCTGTCCTCGAGGCGGGAGCAGGGCCTGACACGCGCGGCGCGTCGTGCGCCGCGGCGGGGATGTCGTGACCTCGTGCTACGCCCTTCGCTCCGGCGACGTTGGATTCAGTCCTGTCCGCGTGGCGCCGGTGCCGACCAGATCAGATATGCCCCACCCCGCCCGTCCGGCGCGACCGTCGTGCGCAGCATGATGCGATCGATGAAATTGTCCGGGTGCGAGTGTGAGTACCGCACGACTTTCAGCCCGCTGAACGTGCCGACACCAGCACCGAGCGCCACGTCGCTGGCCCAGTGGCGGTTGTGATACATCCGCGAGAGTCCCACCAGCGTTGCGCCACCGTACATCACGGGCGCCACGTACCAGGTGTAGCGGGGCCACATGCGGCTCACTTCACTCGTCACCGCCGACGCCGCGGCGAATGCGGTGGTGGTGTGTCCGGACGGAAACGACTGCCGTGCCTCTGCACCGAATCCACTCGCGAGCTGGAAGTCGCTCGGTCGCGCGTCGGGAGTGCGGTCGGGCCGGGCCCGCCCGAGCACGCCCTTCAAAAGCAACGTCACGCCGGATCCCAGGAACACCGCCTCGGTGGCGTGCCAACCGAGGTCCTGGATGCCTCGATGCCGCGTGATCGTGCCGAACGCGTAGAGCGAGCCCCCGATGATGAAGGAGCCAGGGGTGGATACGTACTCGAATCCCTTCGCCGCGCGATCGAAGTAGCGATTGGTCGGCGTGGCGGGATCGCGCAGGTGCGTCTCGATGTATCGGTCGAGGGGGAACATGGCGAGCGTGACACCGAAAAATCCGGCCGCGAGCAGGGCGTCGCGCGAATTGAACAGGGTCTGCTGCGCGCGGGCCGTATCGACAGGTGCCGTGGTGGCATCCTGCGCGCCGAGGCGGCTGGCGCCGGCGCAAAGGACGGTGGCGGTGACGAAGGAGCGCCACCGGCGCGAGAGCATGATCATCCCGTATCGATTGGAAGGAAACGACAACGTCGCGCGAAAGGCAGCCATGAGGATTTGCCGAGTAGTGCACGAATCGCGCTACCGTCACGACGCTCGTCCAATCGCCGACATGACACCATATTCACGAGTGCGACCTGCCTCTCGACTGCCGAACGGGGTCATCCGTGCCGCGACGCTCGCGTTCGGCGTCAGCGCCGCTGTGGCCGGGTGCGCGAGCGACGGCGCGACTCCGGCGGCGGAACCACTCGTCGTCTACAACGCGGCGTCGCTGACGCGTCCCATGCGAGCGGTCCTCGATTCCTTCGCCATGCGTACGGGCACGCGCTACGCGCAGGAAAGTGCGTCGAGCCTGGAGCTGGTGCGAAAGCTCACCGAGATGCATGCCACGCCGGACGTGCTTGCGCTCGCCGACCCGCAGCTCTTTCCCGCGCTGCTGGAGCCGACGTTCGTCAGGTGGCACGCGCTGTTCGGACGCAATCGCATCGTCCTCGCGTACACGTCGCGCTCGCGCGGCGCTGCGCAGATCCAGCGCAGCAACTGGTGGACGGTGCTGGAGCAGCCCGGGGTGCAGGTGGGCCGATCGGATCCCGATACCGATCCGTCAGGCTATCGCACCCTGCTCGTGTGGCAGCTGGCCGGTCGCTACTACGGCATCGCGGACATGGAGGCGCGAATGCTGCGCGCCGCGCCCACGCGCAACGTCCGACCCCGCGAGGCGGATCAGGTCGCGTTGCTGCAGGCGGGAGAGCTCGACTACATCTGGACGTACGAGAACCTCGCTCGCCTGATGGGCTTGCCGTTTCTCCGGCTTCCCGACGCCGTGGATCTCGGCAGCGTGGCCGATTCGGCCACCTACGCCACGGCGAGCACCCGCGTGCTCGGCAAGCGGTTGGGAGACACGCTCGTGGTGCAGGGGCGTCCTATTCTCTTCGGCGTGTCCATCCCCCGCGCGGCCCCGAACGCGGCGCTGGCCGAGCGATTCGTCGCGTATCTGCTCTCGGCGGAAGGCCGTCGAATCCTGCGCCGCTCGCACTTCGACGCGCTCGACTCGCCGGTGCTCGTGGGAGAGGGGTCGCCGCCATCGCTCCGCGCGGCAGCCGAGGGCCACAGTTCGCCCCCCTGACGGCGCGTGATGTGCATCGAGGGGGAGCCTATTTCAACCGGCAAACAGCCACAACGGAGGCGCGCGCATGTCTCCTCATCGAACGTTTCTCGACGATCATGCCAGGCTGTGGAATGCCTGGGACGTGATCCCGGCATGGGGCGAGCGTCGGCAGGGCGATCGTCGCGAAAAAGCCGAGTCCGTCAGGACGCGAGCCGTGGACCGCCGGAGCGTCGAACGGCGCCGAGCCCGCGGGCTTCGCATCTCGCTGCCGCCTCGACTGGCACATGGATGGGTTGCGTTCGAGCACGGAGACGAACGCCGTCGAGTGGCCCCGATTCCACCGAGTTGGTACGACCTGCCGGAATTGGAGCTGCGAGTGCTCTGGCGCGGTGCCGAGGAACTGCCACCGCGCCGAAAGGGCCTCGTGGAGTGAGCGCGCCGCTCAGCCCGGAAACCACCCGCCGCGGAATTCGCGGGTGAGGTAGGCGTTCGCGTCGGGCAGGTTGGTGATGCGCATGCCGGGTGCGTCATACTCGATCCGTTGACTCTGCCCGGCGCGCAGCGCCACCACGCCCAGCAGCATGATTTCGGTGAGCGGTGCGGCGTAGTCGAACGGGCAGCTCGCCACCGCCTCGCCCTTGCACGCCTGCGCCCAGTTGATCTCGTGCGGCACGTCGATTCGTGGCAGCGTCTTCGGCACCGCCGCCGCGCTCGCGGCCGCCGCCTCCGGATAGATGCGCGCCTCCTCGCCGTACGTCTCGTAGGTGAGGTAGCCGCGATCTCCCACGAGGACGCCGCCACCGCCATCCTTGCGCGGGAGCACGATGTCCTGCGAGAGCGCGGGCAACAGCCCGCCGTCGTACCACGAGAGCGTCACTGGCGGCCGGTCTCCACGCGCCGCGAACTCGTAACGCGCCGTCATGGCCAGCGGGTAGGCACCCAGGTTGCCCGGCGTTCCCGGCCACGGCGTCGACGATGCGATCACGCTCGTCGGCAACCCGAGATCGAGCGCCCAGTAGGGCTGATCCAGCAGGTGCGCGCCCATGTCACCGATGGCGCTGACACCGAACTCCGGCCATCCGCGCCAGCTGAATGGATGGTATACGGGATGATACGGTACGTCCGGCGCGGGTCCGAGAAACAGGTCCCATCGCAGGCCCGGCGGCGGTGTCTGCGGATCCTCTGCCATCGCGCGCAGGATCGCGTTATCCACGGTGCGCATGCTCCAGCGTGGAGGCACCACCGCATTCGTTGCCGCCGTCGCGGCAGCGGCCGCCGCGCTCATCGCGCTTGCCGTCGTGGCGGCGGCGCTCGCAGCCGGCGCGCCAAGGATCGGCGTGGTGATGGCCGGTTTCGATGGCCGAGCGGGACGCGGGATGCCCTGCGGCCAGTACCGCTGCGGCCGATCGGTCCACACGTGCACCTCGCGCACCGCGCCGATCACGCCGGCGCCGACGATCTCCTTGATGCGGCGCGATCCCTCCATGGAGTGGCCCTGGTTTCCCATCTGCGTCACCACGCGCGTCTCGCGCGCCGTGCGCGCGAGCAGCCGAGCCTCGTGGACCGAGTACGTCAGCGGCTTCTGCACGTAGACGTGCTTGCCGGCTTTCATGGCGAGGTTGGCCATGATGCCGTGCAGATGGTCCGGTGTGGCGATGACGACCGCGTCGATGTCCTTCTGCTGTTCGAGCATGACGCGGAAGTCGACGTACTTCGCCGCCTTTTCGTAGGCCTCCTTCAGGCGCAGCGATTCCGGAGTCGACGACGTCTGTCCTTGCGGGGGACGCAGGCGGCCCGCGAGCGAGCGCTCGACGTAGGCGAAGTCCACGTCGCAGACCGCGACGATGTTCTCGCCCGCCTGGACGAGCACGTTCATGTTCACCATCCCCATGCCGCCGATCCCGATGCATGCCACGTTGAGCGTCCGGCTGGGCGCGCGGTAGCCCACACCGCCCAGCACGTGCCGTGGCACGATCATCGGCGCGAGCGCGAGTGCCGCCGCCGCTCGGCTGCCGTCCCGAACGAAGGTGCGTCGTGAAATGCGGGTGTCGTCGTCCTCGGGAACCATGAGCTCTCCAGTGGTTGGCGGATCGGTGAAGTTGCGCGACGGACGACCGCCCGGCCAGTCGTACCCGCTGCCACAACCCGCTATCGTACGTGCACATGACCGAATCCGAGCTCGATGCCGACGCCCTCTATCGGGTGCGCATCGACACGTCTCCCGAAGGCGTGACGGCGATCGACGAGCGGAGCACAATGCTGCTCGCGAATCGCGCCATGGAGGCCATGTTCGGCCGACCAGCCGAACAGCTCGTCGGCCGCGCGCTCACGGAGCTGATGCCGGCGCGGATCCGGCCCATGCACGAGCACGGCATGTCGCGCTACGTCGAATCCGGACGGCGGACGCGCGACTGGCACCGTGTCGGCACGATCGGGCTGCGCGCGAGCGGCGAGGAGTTTCCCATCGAGATCTCGTTCGGGGAGGCGCGGATCCACGGCGTGCGCCTTCCTCGGCAACGTTCGCGACGTCAGCGATCGTGAGCAGGCGATCGAGGCGCTCCAGCACGCGTGCGCGCCGCCGTGCGACGGATGCTCGAGCGGTCGGGGTATCAGGTGATCGAGGCCCGACACGGCGCGGATGCCTTGATGGTCGCCGCGCAGGATGGTCGATCGATCGACCTGCTGCTCACCGACATCGTGATGCCCGAGGTGAACGGGCTCGAGCTCGCGAAGTGGTTCGAGGTCGCGCACCCGCAGGGGCGGATCGTCTTCATGTCGGGCTACACCGACGACGACCTCGTCGGGCGCGGGCTGAGCGATCGCGCCGTGGTGTTCGTCGCGAAGCCGTTCACGGCGAGCGTACTGCTCACGGCCGTGCGCTCCGCCCTCGCCGCCAAGTAGCACGACCGTATATTCCGCGACGATGAGCCACGCTCACGCACATCCGCACGCGTCGCCGAACGCGCATGCCGGCCATGCACATGACGCATCCGGACGGGGCGGCGCACATCAGCATGCCCCGGCGAATTTCGACCGCGCATTCGCCATCGGCGTGGGCCTCAACCTCGCCTTCGTGCTGGCGGAAGCCATCTTCGGCTTGCGCGCGCATTCGCTGGCGCTCCTCGCCGATGCCGGCCACAATCTCAGCGACGTGCTGGGTCTGGCGCTCGCGTGGGCGGCGAGCGTGCTCGCGCGCCGCGAGCCCACTCCTCGCTTCACCTACGGTCTGCGCCGATTCTCCATCCTCGCCGCGGTGGCCAATGCGGGCATGCTCCTCATCGCGGTAGGGGCCATCGCGATCGAGGCGATCCAGCGATTCCGCCATCCGGCACCCGTCGCGAGCGCCACGGTGATGATGGTCGCCGCCATCGGCATCGTCATCAACGTGGGCACCGCGCTCGGATTCCGGCGCGGACGCGACGCCGACCTGAACGTGCGCGGCGCGTTCCTCCACATGATCGGTGATGCGGTCGCCTCGGCGGGCGTCGTCGTTACGGGGCTTCTTCTGTTCGTCACCGGGTGGCTCTGGCTCGATCCCGCCGTCAGCCTGGTGCTGGTGGCGCTCATCACGTGGAGCACCTGGGGCCTGGCCAGACAATCGCTCGCCCTCGCGCTCGACGCCGTGCCCGCCGGCATCGACTACGACGCCGTGCGCGCGCTGCTCTCGTCGCGCGACGGAGTGGTGGAGGTACACGACCTCCACATCTGGGGGATGAGCACCACCGACGTCGCCCTCACCGCGCATCTGGTGCGTCCCTGTGGCGGCGGCGAGGATGCGCTGCTCGCGGAAGTCGCCGCGGAATTGCGGACGCGCTTCGGCATCGTGCACGCCACGATCCAGCTCGAGCAAGGGCTGGCCGTCCACTCCTGCGAGCTCGCTGCGCCAGGCCGCGTCTAGCGCCCGACCTTTCACCCGGGGTCTCGATGAAGCTCAAGGAAGTGCTGTACGGCCTGGGCATCAAGCCGCGAGCGCGCGTCTATCCGTTCGAGCTGGTGAGCTTCCAGCTGGAGCGCGATGGCGACGTGGGATTCGCGCAATGGCAGCATCCCGGCGCCCTGCGCTGGAAGACGACCATCACCCAGGCGATGGTCGACGAGGCGCGGCACTGGATCAGGCCGGGCGACACGTGTATCGACGTGGGGGCACACACCGGCGACTCCACGCTCCCGATCGCGCTCGCGGCCGGCCCCACCGGTGCCGTGCTGGCGCTCGAGCCCAACCCCCACGTCTACAAGGTGCTCCTCGCCACCGCCGCGCTGAACAGCCGGACGACACGCATCTATCCGCTCATGTTCGCGGCCGTGCCGGAAGACGGAGAACTGGTGTTCGAGTACTCCGACTCCGGGTTCTGCAACGGAGGGCTGCACGAAGGCATCGGTCAGTGGACGCACGCGCACTTCTTCAAGTTGCGCGTGAAGGGTCGCAATCTCGCCCGCTACATGGAGCGTGAATTCCCGCGGGAGGCGGATCGCCTGCGCTTCGTGAAAGTGGATGCGGAGGGCTACGATCGGAGCGTCGTGGCGTCCCTCCGTCCGCTCATCGAGCGCTCGCGACCGTTCATTCGCTGCGAGGTGTTCAAGCACTCCCCGCATGCGGAACGCACGCTGTTCTGGCGCGAGCTGCACGGCCTGGGCTATCGGATCCACCGGTTCGAGTCCGACACCCGCTACCGCGGCGAAGAGCTCGTGGAGGGCGACATGATGCGCTGGCCGCACTTCGACATCTTCTGCACCCCGGACGCCTGACCCGCGCGCCATGAGCGACGACGTGGGAAACTCCCGCGCCAGGAAACCCGACTGGCTGCTCGGCCGGTGGCGTCTCGTGCACGCTGAACCGGTCATCGGCTTTCTGCCGGGCACGTGCATGGAATTCCACAGTGACGGCGCGTTGCGGTATACCATCCCGCTCGAGGGACGCGAGCAGGTCATCACGTTGCTCTACCGCACCGACGACGGGCTCCTGCGCACCGAGAATCCGCTCGCGCCCCATGCGACTGCCACTCCCTTCCGGCAGGGCCCGGGCGACACGCTGGTGCTGGACTTCCCGGACGGCCCCGCCGTGCTGCTTCGTGAGCAGGACGTCGAGCGCGGCTGGTGACCCTCGCCTTGCGGGAACTCCTGCCGCCGGTGGTCGCTACTGCCGATGTGAGCGTGCCGACGATCTCGTGCAGGAAACCTTTCTCAAGGCGTTCCGGCACTGGCATACGTTCGTTCCCGGCAGTGACTGCACGCGCTGGCTCGCGGCCATCTGCCGGAACACCTGCTTCGCGCAACGCGCTCGCCAGCGATGGGTCACTGCCGTGGGCGACGACATGGAGCTGGAAACCTTCGCCGCGGTCCACCTCCACAAGCTCGCACGGGACCGTGGCGTCGAGGACGTCTTCGCCCGACTCGACGTGGGACCGGCGATCCGCGAGGCGGTCGACGCAGGTTTCTCCAGCGTGCGACGGCCACCGCCCGCTCTCACCGCCGCGAATACTTCAGGAGTTCCTCATGGCAAGTCGTAACGAGAGCACGACGATCGTGCGCCAGCTCTGGCCCTCTCTCGATTGGGCACTCCCTGACGCGATGCAGGCGCGCGTCGTCGCACATCTCGAGGGCTGCGTGAACTGTCGATCGCATTTCGACGACGAGCGCGAATTTCTCGCCGCGCTCGCGTTCCTGGGCGGAGTCCTGACGATTCTCAGCCCCTGCATCCTTCCGGTTCTGCCACTCGTGTTCGGTCGCGGTGGCCGGTCGTTCGCGCGAGCGCGGGATCGTGACAACGTGCGACGCGAGGTCGCGAGGCTCGGGATCACGTCCCCGGTCGTGATGGACAACGCCTACACCATCTGGCGCGCGTTCAACAACCGTTACTGGCCCGCCGCGTACTATGCCGACGCGACCGGCCGGCTGCGCTTCCACCACTTTGGCGAGGGTCGCTACGATGAGCAGGACACGGTGGTAGCCAGACTGCTGGCTGAACGCGACGCCGCGCGTACGCCTGGAGGTCGCTGACATGTCCGACCTCGTCAAGCGCAACCACTGGGTCATCCGGGTCACGCACTGGGTGAACGTCGTCGCCATCGTCATCATGACGGGGAGCGGACTGCGGATTTTCAATGCGTATCCCTCGTTCGGACGGCCCGGCGAGACGTTTCCGCTCAATCCGTGGGAGGGGCAGGCCATTCCCGCGTGGCTCACGTTCGGCGGCTGGCTCGGCGGCGCACGACACTGGCACTTCGCGATGATGTGGCTCCTGCTCGCGAATGCGTTCGTGTATCTGGGCTTCCTGTTCCTCCATGGCGAATGGCGTCACATCGCCCCGCGACGCGGCGATGCGCGCGACGCGCTGGAGATGATCAAGTTCTACCTGTTCGTGCGCCGCGATCATCCGCACCAGGGCAAGCACAACGCGCTGCAGAAGAGCGCGTACTTCGCCATGCCGGTGCTGGGCCTCATCATCGTCCTCAGCGGGCTCGCGATCTGGAAACCCATCACCCTGGGGTTCATCACCGCGCTGTTCGTCAACTACAAGTGGGCCCGGTTCATCCACTTCGCGTCGATGGCGGTCCTGCTACTGCTCGCCGTCGTGCACGTCTTCATGGTGTTCGCCGTCGATCCGTACTCCCTGCGCTCGATGGTCACCGGCTGGTACGATCGCGCCCGGTCGCCCGAGGCGCGCAACGCGCGGCCCTTCTATCACCTCTTCGGACCGGGGAAACAGGCACCGGTCCGCCGCGAGGATTCGCAGCCATGAGCCTCGACCGCCGCCGCTTCCTCACCATCTCGGCCGCCACCTTCTCCGGCACGCTGCTCGCGGCGTGCAACAAGAATCCGCGAGGCGCCGACAAGCTCTTGACGCTCGCGGAGTCGGCGAACGAATCGATCGAACGCTCGATCTTCCGTCACGACTCCATGGATCGCGTGCCGGCCTCGGCGAAAGTGGCGGGGAAGGACTTCCCCAAGTACTTCATCTCCGAGACCGTGCCCATGTGGGATACTGCGGCGCGCGGGGAGTGGCGGCTGGAAGTGTCGGGTGCAGTGCGACGACCGGTCTCGCTCTCACTCGAGGCGCTGACGAAGCTGCCGCGCGTGACGCAGAAGGTGGATCACTTCTGCGTGGAAGGGTGGAACGCGCGTGCGGTCTGGTCCGGCGTGCGGGTGAGCGACCTCGCGCGACTCGTGGAGCCCACGGCCGATGCGCAGTACGTCGACTTCGGCGGCTTCGACAAGGGCTATCACGAGAGCTGGGACATGGAGAGCGCGATGCATCCGGCCACGCTCGTGGCGTATGGAATGGACGGACGGATGCTCAGCCCGGCGCACGGCGCGCCGGCTCGCGTGCATTCCCCCGTGAAGCTGGGATACAAGAACACGAAGTATCTCACCCGCGTCGTGTTCATGCCCGCGCGCAACGGCGGATACTGGAGCGATCAGGGCTACGAGTGGTTCGCCGGTACTTGAACGCGCGCGCGACGCCGGGTAAGGCCGGCGGCGCGGTGCATCCGCTACTCGATCGCCGCCATCCGGAGTGCAGCCTCGATGTCCTGCGCGTCGCCGACGCCGGTGTAGACCACCTTCCGGTTCCGATCGATCACGACGACGTACGACGTATGCGGCACACTGAACGCCGCCGTCGCCTTGTCATCACGGTCGAACACGAACGCGCTCCCCATCTTCTGCTTCGTGGCGTGCGCGACCTGCCGCTCCGGCGTCTGGTTCGAGGAGACTCCAACACTGCCGAAGGTCACGCGACCCGCGTGCTTCACGCGCGCGGCCTGCATGGCGGGCTCCAGCTTCCGGCAGAGCGGGCACCACGTGGCCCAGAACTCCAGCACGACCGGCTTGTCGCCGTAGAAGCTCGCCAGGTCCATCGGCGTGCCGTCCATCGCGCCCAATGCGGCGGCGAGTCCGGCGACGAAGGTGAGCACGAGCGCGATGCGTCGCACGCGCGTCGTCTCGCGCGATGGTCCTCCGACGATCGCGACGAGCGGTCGGTCGCCAAGCGCGGTAGCGAGTTCGGCAAGTCCGACTGTCATGCGTGCTGTAGCGATGGTCGACGCAATCAGTTCCGCCCGAGTTCGCCACCGGGTCGAGCGATGACGCTTGCGAGAGTGAGCCGGGCACCGAATCTGCCCATAGGTCCCGGTGCGCCCGGCATTCGTGATTCGCACGAGACGCGGTGCATCGGTGAAAGTAGATCGTACAGAACGGGGGATTCCGAAATGCAAGACATCATGTGGACGCGAGGAGTTCGCGCGTCCGCCCTCGCCACACTGACCGCGGCCAGCCTGGTCGTGGTCGCCTGTGGCAAGTCCGATAACGGTGGAGCGACCATGGATTCGGCCACGATGACAGCAACGCGCGACAGTGCGGCCCCGATGGCACCCGGAGCGCCTGACGCCACCATGCAGGCCGTGCTCGACGAGCTGGGCGCGCTGAAGGGCAAGCCGATCGAGACGCTCACAGCGGCAGAAGCGCGCAAGCAGCCGACACCGACGGACGCCGTGAAGGCGTTGCTGGCGAAGCAGGGCAAGCCGACGGCCCCGCCGCCGGGCGTCACCCTCACCAATCGCAGTGTGTCCGGCGCCGCCGGCAACCTGCCCGCGAACATCTACACGCCGGAGGGTGCGGGGCCATTCCCCGTCATCGTCTACTTCCACGGCGGCGGCTGGGTGATCGGCACGAAGGATGTGTACGACGGCGGCGCGCGCGCCCTGTCGATGATGTCCGGCGCGATCGTCGTCTCCGCGGATTATCGCGTGGGGCCGGAGCACAAGTTCCCCGCGTCGCACGACGATGCGGTTGCCGTCTACGAGTGGGCGCTGAAGAACGCCGCATCGATCAAGGGCGACCCCACGAAGGTGGCGCTGGCCGGAGAGAGTGCGGGCGGCGGACTGGCCGTGGCGACGGCGATCGCCGCACGCGACAAGAAGCTGCAGATGCCGCTGGCCGTCATCTCGGTGTATCCGATCGCCGGCAGCGACACCACGACGCCATCGTACGTCGCGAATGCCGCGGCCAAGCCGCTGAGTCGCCCGATGATGTCATGGTTCTTCGATCAGTACCTGCGGAGTGCGGCCGACCGGCAGGATCCGCGCATCAATCTCGTCGCCGCGAATCTCCAGGGCCTTCCGCCCACGACCATCATCAATGCGCAGGTCGATCCGCTCATGAGCGACGGCGAGATGCTCGCGTCCAAGCTCAGGGCGGCTGGTGTCACCGTCCAGCAGAAGACCTGGGACGGCGTCACGCATGAGTTCTTCGGCATGGGCGCCGTGCACGAGAAGGCACGCGACGCGAACGCGATGGCGGCGAATGCGTTGAAGAAGGCGTTCGGGAAGTAACGATGACCGACATGATTGGACATCATGAGATCCCCGGGGCCGATGCGAACGTCAATTCGGCTCCGGTGGGATCGCCGTGGGGCAACGGAAGCCGACGAGAGTTTCTGAAGCTCGCGGCTGCGGGCGCAGCATCGCTCGGACTCACCACTACCATGTCCGGCTGCGTGATCGCCGCCGCCGGCACGAGAAAGATCGACTTTCGCGACGATTTCGGCATTCTCAACTTCGCCTACGCGCTCGAGACGCTGGAGTCGCGTTT
>JAJAYP010000171.1 GCA_026786185.1 Gemmatimonadaceae bacterium | reverse complement strand
TCGGTAAAGCCGGCGTCGGCGAAGGCGCTGATGAGGTAGTCCATGAACGGCCGGCCGATGGGAATCATCCCCTTCACTCCGGTGTCCGCCGCCCTTGCCTGCGCCGCGTCGACGGTGGCGGTCGCGTCCGACCGTCGCATTCGGGTGCCGAGGCCGCGCGCGAGGATCACCGCCTTCGTGGGACGAACCGCCGCCATGGTATCGTGCATCCGGGTCGCCCGTGCGTCAGTGGCGGGAGCTCGCGTCGGGCTAGTCGCCCGCGCTGCCCAGCGGGACCTGCTCGTAGACGCGCGCCTCGACGAACGCCTGCAGCAGCGTGGCGTCCAGCATGCCCTCCTTCGCCTCGAGCTGGAGAATGTCGAGTGCCTGCATCGCCGGCACGGCGCGCTTGTACGGGCGATCGGTGGCCGTGAGCGCATCGAAGATGTCGGCGATGGTCATCATGCGCGTCTGCACCGGGATGGCCGCACCGCCGAGCGCATTGGGGTAGCCAAGTCCGTTCAGCTTCTCGTGGTGCCCGTAGGCGATCTGCGGAATGTTGCGCAGCTCGCGCGTCCAGGGTATCTGCTCGAGGAAGCGGTACGTGTGCGTGACGTGCGACTCGATCTCACGCCGCTCGGCGTCATCCAGGTTGCCCTTGCGAATCATGAGATACTGCAGCTCGTGCTCCTCGAGCAACGGTCGGACGTGCCCTTCGAAGTCGACGAATCGCTTGTCGCGGATCTTGTGCAGCGCCTCGAAGCTGCCCGCGGGCATCACGGTCGGTTCGTTGGCGAGGGCGATCGCCTCGAGCGAGCAGTGCAGCTCGCGATGGAGCTTCGCCCGCTGTGCCTCGAGCGTCGCGAGCACCACGTCGTAGCCGTCTTGTCCACGCGCGAGCACGTGGTCGGCGCGCGTGCGCTCGAACTCGAGGTCGGCGCGCTGGATCAGGTAGGCGAAGCGGTGCCGGATGAGCTCGAGGTCGTGTGGGTAGAGCTTCTTCTCCTTGACCAGCACCTGCTCGCGCACGCCGACTTTCCCGAAGTCGTGGAGCAGCCCCGCGTATCGAAGCTCACGGAGTTGCGGGCGCGAGAAGCTCACATGCCGGTACGGACCGTCGTTGATGCGGTCGACGACTTCGGCGAGACCCACCGTGAGCGTTGCGACCCCGCCGGAGTGGCCCGACGTCGTGGGATCGCGCGACTCGATGGCCGTGACTGCGGCGGTCACGAACCCCTCGAAGAGGCGTTCGATGTCCTCGTAGAGCCGGCCGTTCTCGATCGCCACCGCCGCCTGCGAGGCGAGCGCGGTGGCGACCTCGACGCAACGCTCGTCGTAGGTGAGCACCTCGCGGTCGACTACGTCGTCTGACATCAGCCGCATGTCGGGTACGCGCTTTCGATTGATCAGCTGCAGCACGCCAACGATCTCGTCGCGGTGCGACTTCATGGGCAGCACCAGCATGGACTTGGTGCGATACCCGAAGGCGTCGTCGAAGCTGCGATTCTGCCGGTAGCTCACGTCGTCAGGCAGCAGATACACGTCGCCGATCACGAGCGGCTCGCCCGTCGCGGCGGCGTATCCCGCGAGGCTCGCATGATCGATCGGGACGGTGAACGACGAGAACGGGAGCGTGGGCAGGGAATAGTTCTGCGCCATCGCGAAGCGGAGATTTCGTGGCACGCCGGCCTCGTCCCGCTCCACGAGATACAGCGAGCCGGCGTCGCTCGACGTCACGCGGCGCGCCTGTGTGAGGATGAGCTCGAGCAGCGCGCTGAGATCGCGCTCCGTGCTGAGCGCCACGCCGATGGCCGTGAGCTCCGCGAGTTCGCGCGCCCGTTCGTCCGCCTGGTGCTTCGCACGCCGCGCCGCGAGGAGCGCCGCCGCATGCCGGAACGCACCGCGCAACGAGGTGATCACGGCGCCGATGCCGGCGTCCCCAGCCACGTAGCTGGTGAGCAGATCCACCGGAAAGTCCCCGGGCGGCTCCGCTTCGCCCGCTTCACCAATGCCCACCAGCGCGACGAGCGTCGCCAGCTCCCGCACGCGCTCGTCGTCGTCGCCAACGCTCGCGAGCAGGGCGCGATCCAGCACGATGACCGTCGGCCGCTCGAGGTCGATCGCGCGGGGCGTCGGCAGGGCAGGAATGCGGCGCACTTCCACGTCGTCGCCACGGCGCCCGAGGGGTGCCGTGGAGATGGTGCGGCCGAGTGCGGTGAGGAGGAGTGGCTTCATGATTGGAGACGAAGAACCCGCCGGCGCGTTCGAGGGCACCGGCGGGTCAGGCTCGAGCTCATGGCTGTCCTCTCAAACGGTGAGTGTCATGCCCTCGGCGGCGGCGAGGACTTCGAGTCGAGCGCCCCGCGCCTGCACCATCTCGCGGCAGCTCGCCACGCATCGGTCCACCTCGTCGTCCGTGCGCTCGGGGTGATGATGGAAAAGCACCAGCCGGTCCACCGACGCCTCGATCGCGAGCTCGACTGCATCCTCGTAGGTCGAGTGACCCCACCCCACGAAGCTGCTGTATTCCTCCGCCCTGTACATCGTGTCGTGAATCAGGACGGCTGCTCCCTGGACGAACTGCACGAAGGTGCGCCGCCATTCGGCCGGCGTGTCGTACTTCGCCACCGCGCTCAGCTCGTTGTCCGATACATAGACGAGCCCACCACCCGTCTCGTTACGCTCCGTGAAGCGGTACCCGAGTGCGCCTCCGGGGTGCCGGACCCCGATGGCCGCCACCTCGTAGCCGACTCCCGCGCGACGCTCTTCCGCCAGTTCCTGGAAATCGATCTGCGCCTGCAGCTCCTCGAAGCTCACCGGGAACACCACGGGCGACATCTGGTCGCGCACGACCTGGTCGATGCTGGTCTGTAGGCTGCGGGAGCCCCAGATCGTGAAGTGGTTCCCTTTGTGGAACAGCGGCGCGAAGAAGGGGATGCCCTGGATGTGGTCCCAGTGGGCATGGGTGAGAAAGATGTCGCCCTCGACGCCCTCGCCATTGGCGCCGGCCATCAGCGATCGTCCGAGCTCGCGAATGCCGGTGCCGGCATCGAGGATCACGAGCCTGCCGCCGGCCGTGCGCAGCTCGACGCAGGGGGTGTTGCCGCCGTAACGCGAGGTCGCCAGGCCGGGGCTCGGGATCGAGCCACGGGTGCCCCAGAAGCGCAGGGTCAGACTCATCTAGGAGCGCGCGCCGTCGGACACGGCCCAGTATGAGCCGGCGCAAGGGCCGCCGCGGGAGACCATCTCACATCGTGGCTGTGACACCGGTTACATCCGGATCTGGGAGCGTTTCTCCAGCGCGTCGCGGTTGCCCACGGCGATCTTCCGCCGCTCCACCGTGATGAGACCGGCGTCCTGAAATTCCTTCATCGCGCGCGAGACCGTCTCGCGACTCGCCCCGATCATCTGCGCGATGGTCTGATGCGTGAGCGGCTTCTCGATCGCATCCGTGCCCGACTCCGCGGACAGGTCCAAAAGGAGGCGCGCGATGCGTCCCGGCACGTCGAGCAGCACGAGGCCGCCAATCTTCACGTCAGCCCGCCGCAGACGGCGGGACAACTCGGTGAGCAGGGCCCACGCGACGCTCGCATTCGACTCGACCCGACGACGGAAGTCCTCGCGGCGCAGCACGAGCAGTTGCGCATCCTCCATCGCGATGACGTGCGCGGAGCGCGGCTGGTCGTCGATCAGGGCCAACTCGCCGAAGTGAGCGCCGGGCTCGAGCACACCGAGGATCACCTCGCGCCCGTCTTCGCCGATGAGCACCACCTTCACCCGTCCGCCCCGGAGCACGAACAGGGAATCGCCAGGGTCATCCTGGAACAGGATGACACTGCCCTTGGGATAGGATCGCTCGCGCGTGAGGTCGGCGAACTTCTGGATCTCGTCGCGCTGGAGCCCGCTGAAAAGCGGGATGGTGGCGAGGAAATCGGCGGTCTGGGAGATCATTTCTGTCGCCATGGGAACCTGTTCGAGGCAATGAGGCTAAGGTTATGCGGACCCCGGGACGGTGTCAAACCAGCAACTTGTTGTCGGCTTGTCTTTTACGCCCCGAGGTCGATATATTTTACAGCTGTTTCCGAATCAGTTCCTACGCCAGGCAGGGCTCAAATGAAGACCGACATCCATCCCGAGTACGCCACCGCCGTCGTGAAGTGTGCGTGCGGCAACACGTTCGAGACGCGCTCCACGATCGCAAGCATTCATACCGACGTCTGCGCCGACTGTCATCCGTTCTACACCGGCAAGCAGCGTCTCGTCGACACGGCCGGCCGCGTCGAGCGGTTCCGCCAGAAGTATCTGTCGCCGAACGCGAAGGCCGCCGAGAAGGCCGAGACGAAGGAGAGCTAGGGGTCTGAGCCTCCGCGACCTGCTGGGCGAGACACTCGCCCGGGCGGCGGAGGTCGAGCGGCTGCTTTCCAACCCGGATACCTTCGGCGACTCCGCAAAGAGCGCCGACCTGGGTCGGGAGCACCGACGCCTCCAGCCGGTGATCGAGCTGGCGGCCGAACTCGAACGCTCCGAGCACGAGCTCGCCGACGCGCGCGAGCTCGTCGTCGTTGACGACGCGGAGATGGCGGCCGAAGCCACGCTCGAGGTCGCGAGCCTCGAGGCTCGCATCGCCGATCTCGAAGTGCGGCTCAAGCCCGCGCTCCTGCCGCACGATCCGCTGGACGATCGCAACGCGATCATCGAGATTCGCGCCGGCACCGGCGGCGACGAAGCCGCGCTGTTCGCCGCGGATCTCTTCCGGATGTACACACGCTTCATCGAGCGTGCCGGTTGGCGACGTGAGACGATCTCGCATTCCGAAGGCACGCTTGGCGGCGTGAAGGAAGCCGTGTTCAAGGTATCCGGCGATGGCGCCTTCGGCGCCATGCGGTGGGAGTCGGGCGTGCACCGCGTGCAACGCGTGCCCGCCACCGAGACGCAGGGACGCATCCACACGTCCGCCGCCACGGTGGCGGTGCTGCCCGAGGCGGAAGAGGTGGACGTGCGCATCGAGGACAAGGATCTGCGCATCGACGTCTTCCGCTCGAGCGGGCCAGGCGGGCAGAGCGTGAACACCACCGACTCGGCCGTGCGCATCACGCACATCCCGTCCGGGCTGGTGGTGAGCCAACAGGACCAGAAGTCCCAGCTCCAGAACAAGCTGAAGGCCATGGTGGTTCTTCGTGCCCGTCTCCTCGACCTGCGCGTCGCCGAGCTCGAGGCGGCGCGATCGAAGATGCGCAAGTCGCAGGTGGGCACCGGCGATCGGTCGGCGAAGATCCGCACGTACAACTATCCGCAGAGCCGCATCACCGATCACCGCATCGGCTACACCACGCACGACCTGCCCGGCGTCATGGATGGCAATATCCAGGACATCATCGACGAGCTGAAGATGGCCGACGTGGAGGAGCGACTCGGTGGTTGACCCGGCGCTGGCCACTGTCGACCGTACCGCGCGAACCGTGGGTTCGCTGGTCGCCGAGATGCGCGCGCGGCTCGTGCCGTCGCTCGGCGCGGACGCAGAGTCAGGTGCGCGCGAGCTGCTCGCCGCCGTGTCGGACCAGCCGCGGCACTGGCCGGTGATCGCGCGCGACGAACCGGTAACGTCCGACGTCTGGCGCCGCGCCATGGACGCAACCACACGGCGCGCGCGCGGCGCGCCGCTCCAGTACGCCGCCGGCCTGGCGTCGTTTCGCCACCTGACGCTCGATGTCGACGAGCGCGTGCTGATTCCGCGGCCGGAGACCGAGCAGCTGGTGGACCTCGTGCTGCGGCTCGTCGCGGAGGATGCGGCTGGCGGCGGGACGGCGGTGGACGTAGGCACCGGGTCGGGCGCCATCGCGCTCGCGCTGGCGAGCGAGGGCTCGTTCGCGCGTGTCATCGCCACCGATGTGTCGCTCGATGCGCTCGCCGTGGCGCGCGCCAATGTTGAGCGCTGCGCCGGCCAGCTGCGTGCCCCGGTCGAGTTGCGTCACGGCTCGCTCCTGAGCGCGGTGCCGGAGCGGGGGCTTGGCGTGGTCGTGTCCAACCCGCCCTACATTTCGCCCGACGAAGCCGCGTCGCTCCCGGCGGGCGTTCGCGACTGGGAGCCAGCGGTGGCCCTCTTCAGCAGCGACGGCGGCATGGGCACCACCGCGGCGCTCATGCGATGCGCTGCGCGCAGCCTGGCGCCCCGTGGACTGCTCGCGCTCGAGGTGGATGCACGGCGCGCCTCGCTCGCGGCGCAACTGCTGGCATCGCACGGCGCATACGGGGACGTCCGCATTGAGCGTGATCTTACCGGCCGCGAACGATTCGTGGTCGCCAGACGACTGGAGGAGCAGGAATGATCGAGGACAAGGCGAAGGAGCTGGGGCGGCTGATCGGGCAGAGCCCCGAGTATCAGGCGGTGAAGCGCGCCAACGACGCGTTGGCCCTGGACAGCGCAGCGGTCGCCCTGCTGAAGCAGATGGAGCAGTTGCGCGTGAACGCCCAGCAGATGCTGCAGCGCGGCGAACGCCCGACCGAGGAGATGGAGCAGCAGCTCGATGGGCTGCTGGGTCAGGTGCAGGGCCAGACCGTCTACCAGCGCCTGGTGTCGGCGCAGGAGAACTTCGACAAGACCATGAGCAAGGTGAACGACTGGATCGTCGACGGGATCGAGCGGGGCGCGACGAGCTCGATCATCACGCTCGGGTGAGCGACGGCGCGGGCGTGCTGATCGTCTTCGAAGGCGGAGAGGGGTCTGGAAAATCCACCCAGCTTCGCCGGGTGTCGGCGACGCTCGCGCGACGCACGGTGGCGCATGTCTGTCTGCGCGAACCGGGCGGCACGCCGCTGGGCACGGAGGTGCGGCGCATGTTGCTGGACCGTGCATCGGACGTGGCCCACCGCGCGGAGGCGCTGCTGTTCATGGCATCCCGCGCGCAGCTCGTGGAGCGGGAGATTCGTCCCGCGCTCGATCGCGGCGACGTCGTGCTGCTCGATCGATTCTTCCTCTCCACCTATGCGTACCAGATCGCCGGCCACGGATTGCCGGAGGACGAAGTACGTGCGGCGAACCGCTTCGCGACCGGCGGGCTGGTTCCCGAGCTCACACTCCTTCTCACCTTTCCCGTCACCGAAGGGCTGGCGCGCGCCGCCCGCCGCGCGACGGCGCATGATCGGATGGAGTCCATGGGCGAGGTATTTCATCGCCGAGTGGCCGCCGCGTTCGACACCTTTGCCGATGCGTCGTGGCAGCGCGATCATCCGGAGTGCGGCCCGATCGTGGGCATCGATGCCGAAGGCCCTGAAGAGGACGTCACGAAGCGCGTCGCAACGGCGTTATCGGCCCGGTGGCCCGGAACTTTCCTTAGGACGGGCTCATGAAGTCCAGAGCAATCGTCGCCGCCGCCATCCTCTCGAGTGCAATCGTTTCGGGCGGTTGGCTCATGGAACGCCGCGGGCGCGATGCGCCGCGCGACGCAAAGTCGCAGGCGCGCCTGTTCGACGAGGTACTGCAACACCTGCGGCGTGACTACGTGGAGAAGCTTCCGGACTCACTGCTGTATCATCGCGCCGCGTCGGGCGTGATCGAACAGCTCCACGATCCGCACTCCACCTTCCTCGATCCGCGCCGGCTGACCCGCCTGGACGAGAGCACCAGTGGCCATTACGCCGGCGTCGGCATCCAGATGGATGCGCGCGACAGCGGGATCACGGTGATCGGCGCGCTGCCTGGAACGCCGGCCGAGCGTGCGGGCATCATGACGGGCGACCGCATCGTGGAGATCGAGGGGCGGTCCACCCACGGACTCACGCAGGAGGAGGCGCTCAAGTCGCTGCGCGGCGCGCCGGGATCATCCGTACGACTCGTCGTCGAGCGACCGGGCGTGGCGGAGCGGCTGCCGTTCTCGCTCACACGCGCAGAGATCGCCGTGAACCCGGTGCAGAATGCCTCGCTGCTGCGCGATGGCATCGGGTACGTCGATCTCACCGTGTTCAGCACGACGGCGGCGGCCGATCTCGGCCGCGCGATCGATTCGCTTCGCACGCTGGGGGCGCGCGCGATGATCCTCGACCTGCGCGGCGATCCGGGCGGTCTGCTCGATCAGGGAGTCGGAGTCGCGGATCTCTTCCTGGATCCGGGCCAGAAGATCGTCACGACGCGCGGCCGCACCGCGGACGAAAACCGTACGCTGGCCGACGATGCGCCGCAGCGGTTCGCGGGGATGCCGCTCGTCGTGCTCACCGACAGCGGTACCGCGTCGGCAAGCGAGATCGTCGCGGGCGCGCTGCAGGATCACGATCGCGCGCTCGTGGTGGGAACGTCCACCTACGGCAAGGGCAGCGCGCAGCGCGTGTTCCGGCTCGAGGACGGCGCGGTGAAGCTGACGACCGCCCTGTGGTACACGCCCAGCGGCCGCAGCATCAACCGTCCGCGCCCGAAGCGCGCCGGCGAGGACTCAGCGGACGACGCGGCCTCGCCGGACTCCAATCCGCGTCCGCGCTTTCGCACGGATGCCGGCCGGACGGTCCTCGGCGGTGGTGGCATCGTGCCGGATGTGGAAGTCGCGACGCGCGCGACGTTGCCGGCCGACCGCGCGCTGCAGGCGGCGCTGGGCGCCAAGGTGCGGCTGTTTCGCGACGTCATGGTGGACTACGCCATCTCGCTCAAGGCCTCAGGCGCCGTGCCCGACGAACAGTTCACGGTCACGCCCGCCATGCGCGCCGAGCTGTATCGCCGGCTCGCGGCGCGCTCGGTGACCGTCCCGCGCGCGGTGTACGACTCCGCTGCGCCGTTGGTCACGCGTGCGCTCGGCTCGCAGATCGCGCGCTACGTATTCGGGCCGCGGGCCGAGGCGGCGCGCACGCTGCGCGGTGATCCGACGATCACCAAGGCGGTGGAGCTGCTCGCGGGCGTCGACTCGCCGACAGCGTTACTTGGACGGGCGAAGGCGCGATAGCCTCTGTCGGCGGGCAGCCTTCGCCGCGCACGCATCAGGGACGAACCGCACACGCCATCTGGCGGGTTCTACCGGACAACGATACGTTGGGCGGGCGAAGCACGCGTTCTTGCGCGTTGGTTCCTTCGTTCGGCGAGCGCCACATGATGGCACTGGAC
>JAJAYP010000170.1 GCA_026786185.1 Gemmatimonadaceae bacterium | reverse complement strand
GGGTGACGTCGCCTCCCATGACTCGGATGCGATATTCCCCGCGCTCGTTGGTCCGCGCCCCGGCCGCCTGACCGACCACCGTCACGGTTGCATCCTGTAGTGGCCTGCCGCTGTTCGTGGTGATGATCTGACCAGTCACCTCACGTGACTGCGCCTGCGCGACGGACGGCAGTGCCGCCAGTAGACAGGTAATGAAAGCGATCAAGTTCCTTCTCAATGGGCCTCCGGGAATACAGTAGGGGTAGAGAAAGGCAGAATCGCCCACGAGCCGCAGACGCGGAACGGGGTTGGGGCGACGCAACGATGACCCCAATGACGGGCGCACGGTCACATGATACGCAGGCGCCGCCACGGGCAGGTGGTGTACAGGCTCGAACGTCAGGCGATGCGCAAGCTGCAGACGGCGGCAATGCGTGTCAATGCGAGGATCAGCTCTTCGCGCGAACCGCTTCGATGTTGATCTCCACCTTGACCTCGTCCCCGAGCATGGCGCCGCCCGCTTCGGCCGCGCGGTTCCACTTCACGCCGTAGTCGACGCGATTGACGGTGGTGGAGGCCTCGAAGCCGATGCGATCGCCCTGCGCCGACTTCATGATGCCCGTCAACGTCCCGTCCAGCACGACGGGGCGTGTGACACCGCGCATCGTGAGGTTGCCGTGAATCTTTGCGTTGTCACCGCTGCGCTCGATGCGCGTGCTCTTGAAGCGGATGACCGGGAAGCTGTCGGCGGCGAAAAAATCGGGAGACTTGAGATGGCCGTCGCGCCGGTCGTTGTCCGTGCTGATGCTGGCGGTCGCGATCTCGACGTCGATCACGCCGTCGTGCCACGCGCTTTCGTCAGCCGTGATGGTGCCCTTCACGTCCTTGAACTTGCCCCGCACCTTGCTCACGAAGTGACGAATCTGGAAGCCGACGCCGGAGTGCGTGTTGTCGATCGTCCACACGCTGGGCGCCGCGGGTGCGGGCGTGCTCGATGCGGGCGTGCTCGATGCGGGCGTGCCCGGTGCAGACGTCGTGGACAGGATGAGCGTCGGAACGAGTACTGCGGCGGCGAACAGGCGTGCGAGCATGAAGATCTCCTGGGTGTGCGGATCGAAGCGGTGCGCGGCCCCGGACCATCGGGGCGACCCCGAGTAGTCCCGCCAGCGACGAATATGTTCCGCACTCTCTACCCGCACACCCCGAAGACCGTTGGCCGGTCAGCTGACTCGAACGGGCGCCGAGCCCGGCTCGGTGCGAGCCATCCGCTCCGCGGGCGTCACCGTATCGGGGGCTTCGCTCCGCATCGCCCGCTCCACTTGAGCTGACGTGGCGGTCACGCTGGATGCCCCCCGTCGCTTCACCAGCGTGAGAATCGTGTAGACGGCGACCGGCTCGCCGTCCTGGTTGGACACTTCCACATCCCAGTGGACGACGCCCTGGGGAATCTGTCCGTCGCGGTCCTCCTTCGCCGTCTTCTGCTTGCAGGTGAGTCGCGCACGAATCGTGTCCCCGATGTACACGGGCTTCACGAACCGGAGGCCTTCGAGCCCGTAGTTGGCCAGCACGGGACCCGGCGCGGGATCGACGAACAGTCCTGCGGCCGCGGAGAGGACGAAGTATCCATGCGCCACCCGCTTCTCGAACAGCGAATCGCGCGCGGCAATGTCGTCCATGTGGGCGTAGAAGAAGTCGCCCGAGATGCCGGCGAAGCTGACGACGTCGGATTCCGTGACGGTGCGTCGATGGGTGATGAGCGTCTCGCCGATCTCGAGTTCCTCGAAGTATTTACGGAAGGGATGAATGCGGTCTCCGCGCTCGGTCGCCCCCTTGCTCCACTCGCGTGTGACCGCCGCGACCGTCTCCGGCGACCCCTGGATGGCCGTGCGCTGCATGTAATGCAGGACACCACGCACCCCGCCCCTCTCCTCCCCACCACCCGCGCGTCCGGGTCCGCCGTGCACGAGATGCGGCAGGGGTGAGCCGTGACCAGTGGACTCCTTCGCGCTATGCCGGTTCACCAGCATGAGCCGGCCGTGATAGGCGGCCGTACCGAGTGCGATCTCGCGCGCCACGTCATCGCGCGCGGTGAATAGCGAGCCGACGAGACTTCCCTTGCCCAGTCGCGCGAGCGCCGCGGCTTCGTCGAGGGTGCGGTATGGCATGATCGTGTTGACGGGTCCGAACGCTTCGACGTCGTGAGGCGCAGCCCTGTCGAACGGCCGATCGTTGTACAGCAGCATGGTGGGAAAGAACGCGCCCGCCTCCGCGCTGGCGCCGATGAGGTCGAGGGTGCCGGGACCGCCGTATACGAGCTCCGTCGCTTCCCGCAGCCGGCTGACGCTCTTCTCCACCTCGCGCACCTGTCCCTTGCCGGCCAATGGACCCATGCGCACGCCATCCACGGCCGGGTCGCCGATCTTCACGCCGCTCAGCCGCTTCGTCAACGCCGCGACGACGTCGTCGACCATCTCGCCGGGGACGAAGGTGCGCCGGATCGCGGTGCACTTCTGTCCGGCCTTCACCGTCATCTCCTTGGCGACCTCCTTGATGAAGAGATCGAACTCGGGCGTGCCCGGCGCGGCGTCGGGGCCGAGCATGGAGAAGTTCAGCGAGTCGGCCTCCTGGTTGAACCGCACGCTGTGCGCCAGCACCGCCTTCCCGCTCTTCAGCATCAATCCGGTCGTCGCCGAGCCCGTGAACGCCACGGAATCCTGGCAGGTGAGATGGTCGAGCAGGTCGCCGGCGCTGCCGCAGATGAGCTGGAACGTGCCGGCCGGCAGCAGTGCGGATTCCACGATGGCACTCGCGACCGATTCGGCGAGGTAGCTCGTGACGGTGGCAGGCTTCACGATGGTCGGCACGCCGGCGAGGAACGACGTCGCGAGCTTCTCCAGCATGCCCCAGACGGGAAAGTTGAAGGCGTTGATCTGCACGGCCACGCCTTCCATGGGCACGCAGATATGGCGGCCGATGAAGGTGCCACCCCTGCTCAGCGCTTCGGGCCCGCCATCCACGAAATAGGTCTCGTCCGGAAACTCCCGTCGACCGCGGCTCGCATACGCGAACAGCGTCCCGAAGCCGCCGTCCACGTCGATCCACGAATCGCCCCGCGTCGCCCCCGTCCAGCTCGACACGCGATAGAACTCTTCCTTGCGCACCGTGAGATACTGCGCGAGCGCCTTGAGGATTCTCGCGCGCTGATGGAAGGTGAGCGCGCGGAGCGCCGGTCCCCCGACGGTGCGCCCGTGCTCGAGCATCGCCTTGAAGTCGAGCCCCTCGCTGGACGCACTCCCGATCGCCTCGCCGGTGACGGCGTGATGGAGCGTCGTCCCGGTCCCCGTGCCGGCGACCCATTCATCCATGGCATAGTTCCGCAAGCGCATCACGATCTCGTCTCCTTCCATGTCCGGTAGGCGATCTCCGGCGGGCGACTCTCGTCGTCGGAGGAGCGCACGGCACGCAGGGGCTCGCACGCGCGCAACGTGGCGTGCAGTCGGCTCGGCAATGCCTGATAGAGTGCCGTGCCTTCCGTCTTCCACGCGAGCATCTCGTCACTCACATCCTTCACGATCTTCGCTGGATTACCGACGACGACCTTCCTTGGGGGAATGATCATTTCGGCCGGCACGAAGCACAGGGCGCCCACGATGCAGCCGGCGCCCACGTGCGCGCGATCCATCACCACGGCATTCATCCCGATCAGCGCATTCCCGCCGATGAAGGCACCGTGCACGATGGCGCCGTGCCCGATGTGCGCGCCCGCCTCCAGCACCACCGTCACGCCGGGGAACATGTGCACGGTGCAATTCTCCTGCACGTTGCAGCCGTCCTCGATCACGATGCCACCCCAATCCCCGCGGATCGCCGCGCCCGGCCCCACATACACGTCCCGCCCGATGATCACGTTGCCGGTGACGGTGGCGTTGGGATGCACGAACGAACTCTCGTGGATGACCGGGATGAACTCCTCGAAGGCGAAGACGTTCGACATCACGACACCCGCTCCAGCACGCTCGCCATCCCCTGCCCCACGCCGATGCACATCGTCGCGAGCGCGTACCGCCCGTTCGTGCCCTGCAACTCGTGCGATGCGGTGAGCAACAGTCGCGCACCACTCATCCCGAGCGGATGACCGAGCGCGATCGCGCCCCCGTTGGGATTCACGCGGGCATCATCATCCCCCAAGCCGAACTCGCGGACACACGCGAGCGCCTGTGCCGCGAACGCTTCGTTGAGCTCGATGACGTCCATCTGGTCCATCGTGAGACCGGCCAGCTGAAGCGCACGTTTCGTGGCGGGCACCGGCCCGATCCCCATGCATCGCGGCTCCACGCCAACCACCGCGGTGGCCACGATGCGCGTCATCGGCCTGACGCCCAGCGCCGCCACGCCGGCGGCCGAGGCGATCAGTAGCGCGGCGGCACCGTCGTTCAGGCCGGACGAATTGCCCGCGGTGACGCTTCCCTTTCCGTCGTGACGGAACGCCGGCTTCAGGCCGGCGAGCGTATCCGCCGTCGTCTCGGGCCGAATGAACTCGTCGGTCTCGACTCGTCTCGCCAGTCCCTTTCGCTGTGGAATATCCAATGGCGCGATCTCGATGGCAAAGCGGCCCGACGCGCGCGCGCGCGCCGCGCGCTGCTGCGACCGAACCGCGAACGCATCCTGGTCCGCCCGGCTCACGCCATACTGCTCCGCCACATTCTCGGCCGTCTGCCCCATGGCGTCCACGCCGTAGCGCTCCCGCAGCACCGGATTGATGAACCGCCATCCGAGCGTCGTGTCGAACAGCTCGACGTCGCGACCGAACGGCTTGCTGGCCTTGCTCATGACGTATGGCGCGCGTGTCATGCTTTCCACGCCACCGGCGATGAAGTAGTCCCCCTCACCGAGCTTGACGGCGCGTGCTGCGTTCGCCACCGCGCTCATGCCCGACGCGCACAGCCGGTTCACCGTCTCGCCCGGAACGCTCACCGGGAGACCGGCGAGCAGCACCGCCATACGTGCCACGTTGCGATTGTCCTCACCGGCCTGATTCGCGCAGCCGAGGATCACGTCCGTGAGCCGCGATCGGTCGAGCGTCGGATGACGGGCGACGAGCGAAGCGATCACGTGGGCAGCCAGGTCGTCGGCGCGCACCTCGCTGAGCTGTCCACCGAGGTTGCCGACGGCCGTGCGAACGCCGTCGACGATGAATGCGTCAGTCATTGGATTGGTCGAGATGATGCTTGTGCGGCGTGCGATAAACGGTGGCGTGCATCAGGGCGACGCACGTGCCATCCTGGCGCGCGACGGTGACGCGGTAGAAGGCCAGCCGCGTGCCGGCCGCCTCTTCCTCGGCCACGGCGATCAACTCGTCGTTCAGCTCCACGGACACCGGATACGAGATGGTGTTGTCCACACTCACCGTGACGTGCCCATGGGTGTTGCTCGCGAACGCGAGCGCGCTGTCGGCAAGCGAGAACACGATGCCGCCGTGCGACACGCCGAAGCCGTTGAGCATGTCTGCGCGCACTCGCATCCGGAGCGTGCAGGCGCGCGGACGCACCGTGACGACCTCCACGCCGAGCCACCGGGAAAAGGCGTCTCGGGCGATCATGCCGGCGGTGATCGTGTCGGCCAGCCGCTGCTCCTCGGATTCCGTTGTCATGCGAGCAGCGGCTCCCCGGCGCGTACGCGCCGGCGCAAAAGGGAACTGGGACGATAGCGATCCTCACCGTACTCGGACTGCAGCGCCTCCAGGCGCGCGAGGACCGTGGCAGCTCCGATCTGGTCGCCCCAGGCGAGCAGGCCTCGTGGATAGTTGACACCCTTCGTCATCGCGGTCTCGATGTCATGCGCGCTCGCAACGCGGAGATGGACGGCTTCGACCGCCTCGTTCACCAGCATGGCGACGACGCGATCCACCATCGCTCGACCCGGCACTTCGTTCTTCACCGGCTCGGGTTTCGTGGCGCCCACGCGGTAGTCGTAGTACCCGCGCTCTCGCTTCCGTCCATACATCCCCGCCTCCACGAGCCGTCGCTGGGTGATGGCAGGACGATACCTCGGGTCCTGATAGAAGCCCTCGTACACGCTTCGCGTGACCGCATAGTTCACGTCGTTGCCGATGAAGTCCATCAGCTCGAAGGGACCCATTCGAAAGCCGCCCAGCTCACGCATGGCCCAGTCGATCGTCGATGCGTCCGCGACTCCCTCCTCGAGCAGGCGCAGTGACTCGCCATAGTACGGACGCGCCACGCGGTTCACGATGAATCCCGGCGTGTCCGACGCGAGGACGGTGATCTTGCCCCAACCGTCGACGAGCGCGCGCGCTCGTACCGTCACGTCGGCATCCGTCGCGATGCCGGGTACGATCTCCACGAGCGGCATCACCGTCGCGGGATTGAAGAAGTGCACGCCGACGACACGGTCGGGACGCCGGCATTGTCCCGCGATGGCGGCGATCGAGAGCGAGGAGGTATTCGTGGCGAGGATGCACTCATCGCGCACCACGCGCTCGAACGCCGAAAAGAGCTCTTGCTTGGTGGCGAGGTCCTCGAGCACCGCCTCGATGACGACTCCGCAGTCGGCGAACGCATCGATGTCCGCCGCGGACACTCCCGCGCCCGTGACCCGCGCGAGCGTCGCATCGGCCAGGTCCTGATTCACTCGGCCCTTTGCCACGTCGCGCGCGAGTGTCTGGCGCATCGCGTCGCGAGCGCGAGCAACTGCGCCGGCGTCGACGTCTGCCAGCCGAACCTCGTGGCCGGCCGATGCCGCGACGAGTGCGATACCGCTCCCCATGGCACCCGCGCCGACCACGCCGACCGGAGGGCGCGAGTGCGTCTCCATCACGACCCCGTGAATCGGGGCGGCCGCTTCTCGACGAACGCGCGCACGCCTTCCGCGTAGTCGGCCGTGCGCCCCGCTTCGGACTGCAGCTGTTCCTCCAGCGCCAATTGCGTTTCCAGGTCGTTTCCGAACGCCGCGTTGAAGCCGCGCTTCGTGAGCCCGAACCCTCGCGTGGGCAGGCAGGCAAGTCGTTTGGCGATCTCGAACGACGTACCGGCGAGTACCGTGTGCGGAACCACGTCGTACACGAGCCCCCAGTGCTTCGCCTGATCGGCGGTCAGCTTCTCGCCGAGCATGGTGAGCGCCGCCGCGCGCTGGAGCCCCACGATGCGCGGCAGGATGAACGTGCCGCCACTATCGGGAATCAGGCCGATCTTTCCGAACGACTGGATGAACACCGCGTCCTCGGCCGCGACGACGATATCGCAGGCGAATGCGATGTTCGCGCCCGCGCCGGCGGCGATGCCATTGACGGCGCAGACGACGGGCTTCTCAATCGTGCGGATGGCGCGCACGATTGGTGTATACTGGCGGCGCACGATCTCGCCCAGGTCCGGCGCCGGCTGGCCCGGGGTCGGCAGCACCTCGGCGAGGTCCTGCCCCGAACAGAATGCGCGGCCCGTGCCCGTGATGAGCACCGCGCGGATGGTCGGATCGCCCGCCGCCTCGCCGAGGGCACGCTTGACGTCCTCCGCCATGCCCGCGTTGATGCTGTTGAGCACCTCCGGACGGTTCAGCGTCAGGAGCATCACGCCATCACGGCGCTCGACGACGATGTGCAGGTAGGGCATGACGCTCTCGTGAGAGGCGAGCCGGCGGAGGGGACGACGGGAAAGATATTCCGGCGCGGAGGCTCCCGCACGGAAGCGAGACGGGTGGCGCTCCCGTTCGCGCCGCGCGGAGGCGACATTAGTCGCCAGCGGCAGCCGACGTCCGGACTGACGCGCGCCGCCCTTCCATCGATCCGATGCCGCCATCCGCGCAGCCCACGCACCGCCGTACGTCCCAGGGCGATTCCCGCGTCGATCCGCGATTCGACTGGCGGCGGATCGCGTACACGGTGTTGGCGTCGCGGGCACTCGACGACCTGGAGGAGGCGACGAACCGCAATCGCGGTAGCGTCCCGCGCGAGCACGTGGTGCTCTACCAGTTCTCGGCGCGGGGACACGATGTCGCGCAGTGCATTCTCGGCTCACTCATCGACCGCGCACACGATGGCGTGGGCGCTTATTATCGCTCGCGCCCACTCCTCCTGGCGCTCGGGCTGCCCATGGACGATGCGCTGGGCAGTCCCCTGGGCCGGGCCGGTGGCTTCAGTGATGGCCGCGACATCGGCGTCGTCTGCAACCTGCCGGGATGGGCCGGTCCGACGGTTCTGCCGATGGCCGGTGACGTCGGCTCGCAGTTCACGCCCGCGGCGGGATGGGCGCAATCCGTCATCTATCATCGGGACGAGCTGGGTCAGGGCGGATGGAATGGCTGCATCTCCCTCGCTCTGGGCGGAGAGGCGTCGGTGGCCACCAACGGCTTCTGGGCGGCGCTCACCATGGCGACCACGCTCAAGCTGCCGATGCTCTTCTACATCGAGGACAACGGGCTCGGGATCTCGGTGCGTGGCGACATGCAGACGCCCGGCGGGAACATCGCGGCGAATCTCGCATCGTTCGGCAACCTCTTCCTGCGCGACGGAGACGGGTGCGATCCCGCGCGTGCGGCGGCGCTCATCGCGGAGTGCGTGGACCACGTCCGCAGTAGTGCGGGACCGGCGCTCGTGCACCTGACGGTGCCCCGTCTCTCCAGCCACTCCGGACCCGACAACCAGAAGGGCTACCGTACGGACGAAGAGATCGCGGCCGACTCGGCGCGCGATCCCCTGCCGCGGCTGCGCAGTCATCTCGTGCCGGCGTTGCTGAGCGAGGCGGAGTGGGCCACGCTCGAGGCGGACGTCACGCGCGACGTGGACATCGCGCTTACGGCAGCACGCGCGCGGTCGGTACCCGATCCGACGACCGTAAAGCGGTTCGTCTACGCGGAGGCACCGCAGTCTGGGGATCGACCGACGTTCGGTGGCCTCACGTCGGATGAGATGGCGGCATTGGGCGGCAGCGAGTCGGCGGACGAGAACGGGGACATGGTGCGGCTCGCCGAAGCGGTGCGTCGTACGCTGGCCAGCGAGCTCGCCGCGAATCCGAAGCTCGTCGTGTTCGGGGAAGACGTCGGGCGGAAGGGCGGCGTGCATCTCGTGACGGAAGGGCTGCAGAAGCGATTCGGAGAGCGGCGCGTGTTCGATACGAGTCTGTCCGAGGAGGGCATCATCGGTCGCGCCGTCGGCATGGCAGTGAGCGGACTCGTGCCCGTCGCGGAAATCCAGTTCCGGAAGTACGCCGATCCCGCGCACGAGCAACTCAACAACACCGGAACGATGCGGTGGCGCACGGCGAATCAGTTCGCCGCGCCGATGGTGGTGCGCATGCCAGGTGGATTCGGCAAGGACGTCGGCGACCCGTGGCATTCGCTGAGTGGCGAGGTCACCTGGGCGCACGCCGTCGGGTGGCAGGTGGCGATGCCGTCGAACGCCGCCGACGCGGTGGGCCTGCTTCGCACCGCGATGCGGAGCGCGAATCCGACGATCTTCTTCGAGCATCGGTCGTTGCTGATGACCAGCGACGGCAGCGCACGCTATCCGGGCGACAACTACGTGCTGCCGTTCGGGCGAGCCAATGTCATTCGCGAGGGCGATGGCGTGACCGTCGTGACGTGGGGTGCGATGGTGCACCGGGCGATCGAGGCGGCCGATCGGTATCCGGGTGACGTACACCTGCTCGACCTGCGGACGATCATGCCGTGGGACCGCGCCGCCGTGCTCGCCTCCGTGACGCGCACCGGCCGGTGTCTCATCGTGCACGAAGACACGACGACGGCGGGCTTCGGCGCCGAGATCGCTGCCGTGTTGGCGCGTGAGGCATTCTGGCATCTGGACGCGCCGGTGGAGCGGCTGACGGTGGACGACGTGCCGATGCCATATCACGAGGTGCTCCTGCGCGCCGTGCTACCCGATACGGACGCGATCGCGGCGCGGATCGACGCGCTGTTGCGTACGTAGACCGGATCTCGCTGATCGACATGTCTTCCTCCGGCGACGCCGTCGCGGCATCCGCCGCACCCGTGCCCTCGGTCTGGTCGGCGATTCGTGAATCGCTCGCGGGCGCCCACGGCCGCGACTTCACGGAAGGGCCCATCGGGCGTTCCATCTTCATTCTCGCCGTGCCGATGGTGCTGGAGATGGTGATGGAGAGCATCTTCGCCGTCGTGGACGTCTTCGTCGTCGCCCACCTTGGCGCGGAGGCAGTCGCGACGGTCGGGCTCACGGAGTCCATGATGACGATGCTCTACGCGCTCGCGATGGGCCTGAGCATCGGGGCCGGCGCGATGGTCGCGCGCCGCATCGGCGAGAAGAATCCTGACGAGGCGGCGCACACCGCGGCACAGGTGATTCTCTTCGGCGCGATCGTCGCGGCACTGCTGGGCGTGCTCGGCGCCGTCTTCGCGCCGAAGCTCCTTGGTGTGATGGGTGCCTCCCAAGGAGTGCTCGCCAACGCCACGTTCACGCGCATCATGCTCGGCGGCAACATCAGCGTCGTGATGCTGTTCCTGCTCAACAGCGTGCTGCGCAGTGCCGGCGACGCGGCGATCGCGATGCGCGTCCTGTGGCTGGCGAACGCCATCAACATCGTGCTCTGTCCCACGCTCGTGCTCGGGCTGGGACCGGTGCCCGCACTCGGCATCGAGGGCGCGGCGATCGCCACGACGATCGGACGGAGCATCGGCGTCGCGTTCGCGCTGAGCCGCCTGTTCCGGCCCGGATCGCGCGTGGAGCTCCATGCGCGCCACTTCGCATTCGATCCGGCGCTCATCGCGCGCGTCGTCCGTCTCTCGGCCTCGGCCACCGTGCAGGTGGTGATCGGGATGGCGAGCTGGATCGGTCTGGTGCGCATCCTGGCGACGTTCGGCAGCGCGGCGTTGGCGGGCTACACCATCGGCATCCGCATCGTCATCTTCGCCCTGCTGCCCTCGTTCGGGCTGGCCAACGCCGCGGCGACGATGGTGGGTCAGGCCCTCGGCGCAGGGAAGCCTGAGCGCGCCGAGCAGGCCGTGTGGACGGCGGGGCGCTACGGCATGTGGTTTCTCGGGAGCATCGGCGTCGTGTTCGTCATCTTCGCGCCATGGATCGTGTCCATCTTCACCGCGGACACCGCAGTCGCCGGGTACGCCGTCGCGACGCTGCGCACCGTCGCGCTCGGATTTCCATTCTACGCCTACGGCATGGTGCTGACGCAGTCGTTCAACGGCGCGGGGGACACGCGAACGCCAACGTGGATCAACCTGATCGTATTCTGGCTGTTCGAGATTCCGCTCGCGTGGATCCTCGCCAACACGTTGGGATTCGGACCGCAGGGCGCGTTCACCGCGGCGACCGTTGCGTTCTGCGCGCTGGCCGTGGTGAGCGCCATCCTGTTTCGCCGCGGGCGCTGGAAGACCCAGCGCGTGTAGCGCGCGTCAGATTGCCTTGAACTCCTCGAACGGCTGGCGGCACGCGCGGCACCAGCACACCGACTTGCACGCCGTCGACCCGAACTCGCTTCGCAGCTCGGTCTCGTACGAATCACAGTAGGGGCACTGCGCGGTCGCTCGGCGGCGAAACAGCTGGACGAGCTCCCCGCTCTCGGCGCGGCCGGGCGGGGCGATGCCATAGGCCTTGAGCTTCGCCTTCGCCTCCGGCGCGATCCAGTCGGTGGTCCAGGCAGGCGCGTACGTGGTGCGCACCCGCGCTCCGGGATAGCCGGCCTGCTCGAGCGCGGCGACGATGTCCTGCTCGATCACGCGGATAGCCGGACAGCCCGAGTACGTCGGCGTCACCGTGACAGTGACGCTCCCTGTCGGGTCGACCTCCACGTCGCGCACGATGCCGAGCTCCCGCACGCTGAGGACGGGCACTTCGGGATCCATGACCCGATCGAGTACCGACAGCAGCGCCTCGCGTGTGGCGCGCACGGCCTGCGCTACCACGTTGCACCAGGGTGCGACCGGGCAATGATCTGCATCTCGGCCAGCATGTGCCCAAGGTACTCGGTGTGCGAGCCCGTGCGGCCGCCGCGCGTGCTTGCCACGCGTGGCAGGTCGTTGGGAATGGTCAGTGTGGCGCGCGAAACAACGTCGCGGACCAGCGACTCCCACGTCGGCCGAAGCGCGGCGAGGTCGGGACCGATGCCGGCGGCCTGCATGGCGCGATCGACGTCATCCGGGGCGAAGAGCTCACCCGTGAATCGCCACAGATCGTCGATCGCCTTCTGCACCCGGCGATGACTTTCGTCGGTTCCGTCGCCCAGCCGGAGCATCCATTCTCCGCTATGACGCACGTGATACTTCGCTTCCTTCAACGATTTTGCGGCGATCGCCGCCAGCTCCCCGTGAATGCTCCCCGTCAGTGCGTCGAGCATGACGACGGCGTACACGTCGAACAGGAACTGCCGCGCGATGGTGAAGGCGAAGTCACCCTTGGGCAACTCCACCAATTGGCAATTCCGGAACTCCACGACCTCGCGAAAGTACGCCAGCGCATCCTCGTTGCGCCCACGTCCTTCCGCGTCGCCGGCGAGGCGCAGCAGCATCGTCGCCTGCCCGAGCAGGTCGAGCGAGACGTTGGACAGTGCGATGTCTTCCTCGAGAATCGGCCCGTGTCCGCACCACTCGCTCACGCGATGCCCCAGCACGAGGCGATCGTCACCGAGGCGCAGCAGGTACTCGACCAGTGCGTTCGTCGGCACCGCGGGCACCGGGGCGACCGATGGCGGTGCGGCCGGGCCGCTCATACCCCTCGCACGCCGCGCGGCACATTGTAGAACTGGGGATGCCGGTAGGGCTTGTCGGATCCGGGATCGAACAACGGACCGCTGTCGCTCGGGCTCGATGCGGTGATTGCGCCAGTGGGAATCACCCAGAGCGAGACCACGCCGCCACGGCGGGCGTAGACGTCGCGCGCGTTCTGGAGCGCCTGCTCCGCGTTCACGGCGTGGAGCGATCCCGCATGCTCGTGCGGCGCGCCCTGCGCACCCTGCGTGAATACTTCCCACACCGGCCACTGGGCGTCACCGGGAATGGTCGCGGCCTGGTCGCCCACGAACTGCCGTCCGTCCACCGAGCTGGCCACGCGCTAGGCCGCTTCGGACGCCGTACGTTGCCGCGCGGCGTATGCGGCGGCCGCGGCGCGAACCCACGCGCCCTCGTCGTGCGCGAGTCGACGGGCGTCGAGCCGCTCCCTGTTGCACGGACCGTTGCCACGAATCACCTGGTGGAACTCCTCCCAGTCGATCGCGCCGAACTCCCAGTTCTCCGACTCGGCGTTGTACGTCATGTCGGGATCGGGGAGCGTGAGATTCACCGCCGTCGCCTGCGGCACCGTGAGGTTCACGAAGCGCTGGCGCAACTCGTCGTTCGTTTTCCGCTTCACCTTCCAGCGGATCAGTTCCGCCGTGTTCGGCGAGTCGGTGTCACTCGGTCCGAACATCATGAGCGACGGCCACCACCACCGGTTCACGGCATCCTGCACCATCGCCCGCTGCGCCGGCGTCCCGTTCGCCAGCGTCGCCACGATCTCGTAGCCCTGCCGCTTGTGGAAGTTCTCTTCCTTGCAGACGCGAATCATGGCGCGCGCGTAGGGACCGTACGACGCCTTGGCGAGGACGGTCTGGTTGACGATCGCGGCGCCATCCACGAACCACCCGATGACACCCATGTCGGCCCACGACAGCGTCGGGTAGTTGAAGATGCTCGAATACTTCGCGGTGCCGTCGAGCAACTGCTGAATGAGCTCGGAGCGGTCGACGCCCAGCGTTTCGGTGCCGCAGTAGATGTACAAGCCGTGACCGGCCTCGTCCTGGACTTTCGCGATGAGCGAAATCTTGCGGCGCAGGCTTGGTGCGCGCGTGATCCAGTTGGCTTCCGGGAGCATCCCCACGATCTCGGAGTGGGCATGCTGGGACATCATGCGCACGAGCTGCCGGCGGTACTTCTCCGGCATCCAATCCTTGGGCTCGATGCTCTCGCCGGCCGCGATGCGCGCCTCGAAGGCGGCGCTTTTCGTGGGGTCGTCGGCGGGCACGGTGCGAGTCTGGGTCATCGGGACAGCTCCGTCAGGCCTCGTGGGCGTCGGCTCGATACCGACCAGAACGCCAACAGGGACAATGGGTTGGCTCGGCTCATCAAATCTACACCACCAATGCGGAAACGGACACTCGGCGTTCCCGTCGGGCGACTGCTGTTTTCCGCCTCTTCCGGCAATCGAGTGGGTCGACCGGGAGTGTCGGGCTTGGTCGTCGTCCCTTGCGACCCTCGGCGTCCCTCGCGATCCGTGCTGGTTACGGCGTTGACCGCGGAGGACGCAGGAGGATCGCGGAGGAAACCGCCGATGGGTGCCGCCCTGAGTTGGCCCTTCACGAGAATGCTCTCATCACGCGCACGCCACACACGACGCGGAAGACCCTATCTTTCTTCCCATGCTGACCAGACCCGACACCCCTGGCACGCGCGTCGCCGGTGGCGACGTGACCGTCACGGTCGCCGATGGAATCGGCACGGTACGCTTCAGTCATCCCAAGGGGAACTCGCTGCCCGGGCTGTTGCTCGCCCGACTGGCCGACGCCATCGGGTGGATCGGCAAGGACCCGGCCGCACGCGTGATCGTCCTGCGTAGCGAGGGCGCGGGTCCGTTCTGCGCTGGCGCGTCGTTCGACGAGTTGATGGCGATCGACGACGCGCAGGCGGGCGAGGAATTCTTCAGCGGCTTTGCTCGCGTGATCCTGGCGATGATCCGAGCGCCCAAGTTCGTGCTCGTGCGCGTGCAGGGCCGCACGGCCGGGGGCGGCGTCGGGATCGCGGCGGCGGGGGACTACACCTTCGCCGTCACGGGCGCGTCGGCCAAGCTGAGCGAGCTGGCGGTGGGCATCGGGCCGTTCGTGGTTGGACCGGTGATCGGTCGGCGCATCGGTCAGGGTCCGTACGCAGCGATGTCGGTGGACGCCGACTGGCGCGATGCGCAGTGGTGTGAGCGCCATGCCCTGTACGCGCGCGTGTTCGACGATGTCGCGACCATGGACGCGCAGCTGAACGGACTGGCCGGGGTGCTGGCGGCGTCGAATCCCGACGCGATGGCGGCGATGAAGCGGGTGTTCTGGGCTGGAACCGAGAATTGGGAGGTACTGCTCTCCGAGCGGGCGACGATGAGTGGATCGCTCGTACTCTCAACGTTCACGCGGTCGGCCATCGCCAAGTTCAAGAACAAGTCCTGAGTACTGAGACGTTAGTGGCACGGCCGAGCTGACAGCTTCACGCTCTCAGTCGACTGAACTGATCGTGGACGACCCTCCTCCGAGAGTTCTGGCGAACGGGGCGCTGTCGTGACGAACGGCGGAACGGCAATACCGTCCGTCCACAGTTCTCACTTCTGACGCTCACAGCTCGGAGCTGTCAGCTCGGCTGTGGATCTTAACTGTCGACCCGCC
>JAJAYP010000169.1 GCA_026786185.1 Gemmatimonadaceae bacterium | reverse complement strand
CGCGACGCCAGTGTCGCCCATCGTGCGCGCATTGGCGGTGGAGAACGCCACGAAGATGTCGCCCGAGCTATTCTCGCCACGCCCGCCCATGCGACCGACACCGAGTGACGCACGCGTGGCGAGGCGCTTGAGCTGGTGCGGCATGAGCGGCGCATCGGTCGCCACGATGATGATGATGGAACCCGCTCCGTCGCTCGCCGTGGCATCGCCCGCTGGACGCGCTATCGGCGGCGCACCGCATCGAGGCATCGCCGGCAGTACCTGCGCATCGCGCGTCGCCGTGCACGGCGTGAGGTCCTGAATCTCCTCACCCACAGGTACGCCGGCGACGCGCAGCTCGCGACGCGCGCCGTAGTTGCACTGCACCAGGACGCCCACCGTGTAGCCACCCTGCGCATCGGGAAGCCGGCGTGACGCGGTGCCGATGCCGCCCTTGAAGCCGTGACACACCATCCCGGTGCCGCCTCCGACGCTCCCTTCCGTCACCGCGCCCCCGCGCGCGCCGTCGAGCGCCGCCATCGCGTGCTCGCTCGTCACGTGAAACCCATTCAGGTCGTTGAGCCGTCCGTCGAACGTCTCGGCCACTACCGGCAGACCCCACGGTTGCAGCCCCGGCCGTGACACCTGCCATCGCAGGATCGCATCACGCACGACGCCGACGCTGTGCGTGTTGGTGATCGCGATCGGTCCCTCGAGAATTCCGCTCTCCTGAAGCCAGGTCGTGCCGGTCATCTCGCCATTGCCGTTCAGCGTGAACCACGCCCCGAACACCGGGTCCGCACTGCTCTGTCCACGCGGATGCACGACGGTCACGCCGGTTCGCACCGGTCCCTTCCCCACTACGAGCGTGCCGCTGCCGCTGTTCAACGTCGTGTGACCGACCTCCACACCGGCGACGTCGGTGATGGCATCGAGCGCACCCGGCGTGCCGCCGATGAGCGTCGCGATGCCGAGTTCGCGCGCCCGGGACTTGGAGGCGACCTGCGCGGGCAAACTGACGGCGCTGGCGAGAAGGAGCACGACGAGGATATGGCGCATGGATGTGACCAAGGTGGGAAGGCGCTTACGCCCAGCGGCGCTGGGGGAAGATTGGCGGACATTCGACCGCGAGCTCGATCAGATCCCGAATGTGGGGCAAGTCGCAGGGGGCGACGGCAGGCGACGTAGTCGCAGTACGGTCGCCGATCAAATCATGACACGAGGGCGCGGGCGCTCGCGGAGGAGGGCATCGCGCGTAGCAAGAGACGCGCGGCGCAGCCGCGTGGCTCGCAGCGTGTAAGCGCGTCGCCCGACGGAGCGAGTGTCCGCGTCCGACCGGGCGCGACAATCTCTACGCTGATTACTGACTCAACCAACGCCATCCAGCACGGAACCCAGCACCGACATCATCTCATCGATCTGACCGGTCTCCACGATGAGCGGCGGCGAGAGCGCGATGGTGTCACCCGTCACCCGGATGAGCAACCCGCGCTCGAAGCAGCGCGTGAACGTCTCGAACGCGCGAGCACCCACGGCATTCCTGCGCGGTGCAAGCTCGATACCGGCCACGAGCCCGATGTTGCGCACGTCCACCACGTGCCGAGTGCCGCACAGCGCATGGGTCGCGTCTTCCCAGTAGCGCTCCAGCGACGCCGCCCGCGCGAACAACCCTTCCGATTCGTACAGATCGAGCGTCGCCAGTGCGGCCGCGCAAGCGAGCGGATGACCGGAGTACGTGTAGCCGTGAAAGAACTCCACGCCGGGGCCGCTCGCGTCGCACACGGCGTCGTAGATGCCGCGTCGTGCGAACACCGCACCCATCGGCACCGCTCCGTTCGTGATCCCCTTCGCCACGGTCATCAGGTCCGGCACGACACCGAACCGCGCTGCCGCAAACGATGCGCCCAGTCGTCCGAACCCCGTGATCACCTCGTCGAAGATGAGCAGGATGCCATGCTCGTCGCAGATCGCCCGCAACCGCTCCAGATATCCCTGCGGCGGGATGAGCACGCCGGTCGATCCCGACACGGGCTCCACGATCACTGCGGCGATGGTGCCCGCACCACGCTCGGCCACGACGACCTCGAGCGCGTCCGCGAGGTGTGCGCCCCACTCGGGCTGCCCTCGCGAGAACGAGTTCTCGTCGATGTTGTGTGTGTGCGGCAGGTGATCGACGAGAGGAAGCATCTGCTCGCTGAATGCCTTGCGATTCGTCTCGATTCCACCCACCGATATTCCGCCGAAGCCGACGCCGTGGTACCCCCGCTGCCTGCCAACGAACCGCGCGCGATGCGGCTCACCCCGCGCGCAATGATACGCGAGCGCCATCTTGAGCGCCGTGTCCACCGCTTCGGAACCCGAGTTGGTGTAGAACACCCGGTCCAGACCGTCCGGCAGCATGGCGACCAACCGGTCGGCGAGCTCGAACGCCAACGGATGACCCATCTGGAACGGCGGAGCGAAATCCATCTCGGCAGCCTGCCGTGCGATGGCCTGCGCGATCGGCTCACGACAGTGTCCGGCGTTCACGCACCACAACCCTGCCGCGCCATCGAGAATCTGCCGCCCGTCGGCCGACGTGTAATACATCCCCGTTGCCGATGCGAGGAGCCGTGGCGCGCTCTTGTACGAGCGATTCGCCGTGAACGGCATCCACTGCGCGTCGAGTGATACTTCGGTCGTATTCATGACATCCAGTTGGTTCCCGCGTCGCGATTCCATTTCGTGGTCGTCTTCTTCGTTCGCGTCCAGAACTCGATCGATCCTCGGCCCGTGATATCACCCACGCCGAACGACGAATCGCCCCATCCACCGAACCCGAACGGCTCGCGCGGCACGGGCACGCCGACGTTGATGCCGATCATGCCGGCCGTCGCGCGCTCGGTAACGTAGCGCGCTGTCGACCCGCGCTCGGTAAACACTGCCGCCGCATTGCCGAATGGCGACGCGGCCTCGATCTCCAGTGCGCCGTCGAGATCCGGCGCACGTACGATCGCCAGGACGGGGCCGAACACCTCGTCCCGGGCGATGCGCATGTCGGCCGTGACGCCATCGAGCACCGTGGCACCCACATAGAATCCACCCTCGTGACCCGCCACTTCGACACCCCGTCCGTCGAGCAGCACGCGCGCGCCAGCCTCTTCCGCCTCGGTGATGTACCGCTCGATGCGCTCCTTCGCGTCGCGCGAGATCACGGGACCGAGTGTCTCGCCCGCCACGAGCGCGCGCGCGTGCTCCACCACCCGGGCGACGATCGCGTTGGTCTCGCCGACCGCGACCATCACGCTCGCCGCCATGCACCGCTGGCCCGAGCAGCCCGACATCGACGCCGCAACATTGCTCGACGTCATCTCCGGTTCGGCATCGGGCATCACGATGAGATGGTTCTTCGCGCCACCGAGCGCGAGCACTCGCTTGAGATTCTGCGTCCCTCGGCGATAGACCGCCTTCGCCACGCTCGTCGACCCGACGAAAGTGATGGCCGCGATACCCGGATGATCGCAGAGCGCACCCGCCGCCTCGTGCGATCCGTGCACCACACTGAACACTCCCGGTGGCAACCCGGCCTCGGCGAGCAGCTCAGCGATGCGCCCCGCGCTCAACGGCACGAGCTCGCTCGGCTTGAGGATCATGCAGTTGCCCAGCGCGAGCGCATTTGGAATCGTCCAGTGCGGAACCATGCTGGGGAAGTTGAACGGCACGATCGACGCGACGATGCCGACCGGATGCCGCTCGGTGCGGCACTCCACTCCCCGGCTCACCTCGAGCACTTCACCCGTGGCGAGCTGCGGAAGCGCGCATGCGAACTCCGTCAGCTCGATCGCCTTGAGGATCTCTGCGCGCGCCTCGTTCTCCACCTTGCCGTGCTCTTCGACGATGAGCGCCGAGAGCTCGCCGATATGTTGTTCGAGGAGCGTGCGGTAGCGAAAGAGGACCTGCACCCGCTCCTTGATCGGCGTGGCCGTCCATCCGGGCAGCGCTCGCTGCGCGGCCAGCACCGCGGCGTCGACCGCAGCGGCCGTGGAGAGCGGAGTGCGCGCGATCACCTCACCCGTGGCGGGAGCATGGACGTCGATCGTTGGTCCGTCTCCAGGCACCCAATCGCCCCCGATGAAGTTGCGGACGAGTCCATGGCGTGGGGGCGCCTGGGTTTTCAGAGCGTAATCGAGAGTCGTGGCCATCAGTATTTCATAAGGAAGAGTGGGGACGGGGTCAAGAACGCAGTTGGGTGGGGCGAGCGGGCGGGTGGGCTCGGGCAACGGCCGTACGGCGAGAGGCGTACGGCGCGTCCTGTGGCGGGGCGCGTACGGCGGGCGGCGTGAGAATTCGGAGCGCGGTCGGGGCGGCGCGCCGGGCGCCCGGGCTGGGATGGGGGGGGGGGGGGGGGGTGCGGGAGACCGCGGCGCGCGTGGCGCCGCGGCGCTGTGTGTGGCCGGGG
>JAJAYP010000168.1 GCA_026786185.1 Gemmatimonadaceae bacterium | reverse complement strand
TGCTGGAGCAACGCGCCGTCGTCGCGCCACTGCGCACTGGCCACCAGCTTCCGACCCTCGTGTACGAGTTCTCCTCGCGCGGGCTCGGCGAAGCAGGGGCGCGTCGTCGGACGCGCTGCCGGTTGCGATCCGGCGGCAACCTGCACGGGCACTCCGAGCACGGCGAGTGCGTTCATCAGCAGGAAGTTGATCTGCGCGTAGACGCGGGCGCCGGATTCATCAGCCTGAATTGGCGCGGTCACGCTGTACGTGATCTCGTGATGGTGCAGCAGGGCGCGCCCGCCGGTCGGCCGGCGGATCGCGACGATGCCCGCCTCGTGCAGGGCGGCGAGGTCGTACAGGCCGCGCGCGCGCTGGTTGCGGCCAAGCGACAACGTGGGCGTGGACCAGGTGTACGTACGGAGGACTGATTCGCCGGTCCGACGCGCCCGGTCCATCAATGCCTCGTCGAGCGCCATGTTGTCGGGCCCGTCGTGCGGGGGTGAACGCAGCAGCCGCCAGCGCACCAGTCGGTTCGTTATCTTGGATGGAGAAGGCGCGCCCATGGTGCGAAAAGAAGTTAGTCCTGCCGGCGGAGCGACGACATCGCCCGCATACAATCGGATCAAACCGGCGCGTCGCTGGCGCCTGAGGCTCGCATGACCACGACCATCCGCACTGCCCCCGCCGCCGGCTTCGATCCGTTCGTCCCGCGTCACGTGGGGCCGAGCGAGAAAGAGATCGGCGAAATGCTGGCGACCGTCGGATACGCGACGCTCGATGACCTGATCGATGCCACGATTCCGGAGTCGATCCGGCTCCGCCGTCCGCTGGCCATTCACGCCGGATGGAGCGAGCACGAGGCGTTGGCGGCACTGCGCGCCACGTCTCATAGAAACGCCGTCTACCGGTCGTTCCTCGGCTACGGCTACAGCGACACCATCACGCCGCCGGTCATCCAGCGCAACATTCTGGAGAACCCGGGCTGGTACACGGCGTACACGCCGTACCAGGCCGAGATTGCGCAGGGACGATTGGAGGCGTTGCTCAACTTCCAGACGATGGTGATCGACCTGACCGGTCTGGAGATCGCCAACGCGTCGCTGCTCGACGAGGGTACCGCGGCAGCCGAAGCGATGTTCATGGCCTATCAGGCGAAGGGTTCGCGCGAACGGAACACCTTCGTCGTCGACGCACGCTGCCATCCACAGACGATCGACGTGGTGCAGACGCGCGCGACGGCGCGCGGGCTCGCGACGCGGGTCGGCGACGTGATGGCCACGGGATTCGGCGCCGACAGCTTCGGCGTGCTGCTCTCCTATCCCACGACCGACGGCGCGATTCTCGATTACCGCGCCGTCGCGGATCAGGTGCACGCAGCAGGCGGACTCGTGATCGTCGCGACGGACCTGATGAGCCTCGTGCTGCTCACGCCGCCGGGCGAGTGGGGCGCCGACGTCTGCGTCGGCAACAGCCAGCGGTTCGGCGTGCCGCTCGGCTACGGCGGGCCGCATGCGGCGTTCTTCGCGACGCGAGACGAGTTCAAGCGAACGCTGCCCGGCCGGATCATCGGCGTGAGTCGTGACGCCGCGGGCCGGCCGGCACTGCGCATGGCGCTCCAGACGCGGGAGCAGCACATCCGGCGCGAGAAGGCCACCAGCAACGTGTGCACCGCGCAGGTGCTGCTCGCCGTCATCGCCGGCATGTACGCCGTGTGGCACGGGCCCGCCGGGCTGACGACGATCGCGAAGCGCATTCACCGGCACGCCGCGACGCTCGCGGCTGGACTTGAGCAACTCGGTCACTCGCTCGCGAGCGGCGATTACTTCGACACCCTGTGTGTCGAGCTGGCGGGTCGGTCGGCCGATGACGTCGTCGCCGATGCGGCGAAGCGGGAGATCAACCTCCGGCGCGCCGGTCGTGACCGAGTGATCGTCGCGCTGGATGAGACGGTCACCGACGACGACATCCAGCGCCTGCTCTCGATCTTCGCAGGCGGCGAGCCAGCGCCGGAAACCGGGGGCCTGGCCGCCGACGTCGACGATCGCTTCGACGAGCGCTTCGCGCGGACGAGCAGCTTCCTCACGCATCCCGTCTTCAACACGCATCACTCCGAGACGGAAATGCTGCGCTACATGCGCATGCTGGAGTCACGCGACCTGTCGCTCACGCACTCCATGATCCCACTCGGCAGCTGCACGATGAAGCTGAACGCGACGGCCGAGATGATTCCCGTGACCTGGCCGGAGTTCGGGAAGCTGCATCCGTTCGCGCCGGTGGAGCAGGCAGCCGGCTACCGGCAGTTGTTCGACGAGCTCGAGGGGGCGCTGGCCGAAGTCACGGGGTTCCATGCCGTGTCGCTCCAGCCCAATGCGGGGTCGCAGGGCGAGTACGCAGGCCTGCTCACGATCGCGGCCTATCACCGCGCGCGGGGCGATACGCATCGCACCGTATGCCTCATTCCGCAGTCGGCGCACGGAACCAATCCCGCGAGTGCGGTGATGGCGGGGATGACCGTCGTCGTCACGAAGACGGATGCCAGCGGCAACATCGACGTCACGGATCTCCGCGCGAAGGCGGAGGCGAACCGCGACACGCTCGCAGCGCTCATGGTGACGTATCCCAGCACGCATGGCGTGTTCGAGGAGAGCATCCGCACGGTGTGCGAGATCGTCCACGAGCATGGCGGTCAGGTCTACATGGATGGCGCGAACATGAACGCCATGGTGGGACTCTGTCGGCCGGGTGACATCGGTGCCGACGTCTGTCACCTCAACCTGCACAAGACCTTCTGCATCCCGCACGGCGGCGGCGGACCGGGCATGGGTCCGATCGGCGTGGCGAAGCAGCTCGCGCCATTCCTGCCCGGCAATCCTGTCGTGAAGACCGGCGGATCGCAGGCGACGGGCGCGGTGAGCGCCGCGCCGTGGGGCAGCGCGAGCATTCTGCCCATTTCCATGATGTACATCGACATGATGGGCGCCGAAGGGCTCGCGTACGCGACGAAGGTGGCGATCCTCAATGCCAACTACATCGCAGCGCGGCTCGAACCGCATTATCCAGTGCTGTACAAGGGTGCGAACGGTCGTGTCGCGCACGAGTGCATCGTGGATCCGCGGTCATTGAAGGGCAGCGCGGGCATCGAGGTCGAGGACATCACGAAGCGCCTGATGGACTACGGGTTCCACGCACCCACGGTCAGCTTCCCGGTGGCCGGCACGCTGATGATCGAGCCGACCGAGAGCGAATCCAAGGCCGAGATCGACCGATTCTGTGACGCGTTGATCGCGATTCGCGGGGAGATCCGCGAGATCGAGCAGGGCACGTGGGATCGCGACGACAATCCGCTCAAGCACGCGCCGCACACGATGCGCGCGGTGGTGAGCGATGCCTGGGATCACAAGTACGGTCGCGAAGTCGCGGCCTTCCCCACCGCGTGGACGCGGGAGCGGAAGTTCTGGCCCACGGTGGCGCGGATCGAGAGCGCCTACGGTGACCGGCAC
>JAJAYP010000167.1 GCA_026786185.1 Gemmatimonadaceae bacterium | reverse complement strand
GTCCGGAGGAAACATCGAGCCCTGATCGGCCGCGAACGGCTCGAAGATGGTGCGGTTCGCAGTCTCGTCGGTCATCGTCGCTCCTCGTTCGGGGTGAATGCGGCGCTCATGCGACCACTCGCAGAATCTCTTCGATCGAGGTCAGACCCCGATGAACCTTCATCCATCCGTCGTAACGGAGGGTGATCATCCCCTGCTCGATCGCAACTTTCTGAACTTCAGCGGTCGAGGCGCGCAGCACGGCGAGCCGCTCGATCTCCTCTGAGACGGTCATCACCTCGTGCAACGCGATGCGGCCGCGGTAGCCGGTGCCCGAGCAGGTCTGGCAGCCGACCGGCCGGTACAGGGTGGGCAGACCGTGCACGCCCGGGTCGAAGCCGACGCGCAGGCCGATCATCTCGTGCGCCTGGGGCTGGTACTGCTCTTTGCAGCGGTCGCAGAGGCGACGGGCGAGGCGCTGGGCGACGACGCAGTCGAGCGCCGATCCGACCAGGAAGGGCTCGATGCCCATCTCGGTGAGACGGGTGATCGCGCTGGGCGCATCGTTGGTGTGCAAGGTTGACAGCACGAGGTGGCCGGTGAGGGACGCCTCGATGGCGATCTGGGCGGTCTCCTGGTCGCGGATCTCACCGATGAGTACGACATCCGGGTCGGATCGCAGGATGCTGCGCAGCGCAGTGGCAAAGGTGAGGCCCGCCTTGGGGTTCACCTGAACTTGGTTGATGCCGGCGAGACGGTACTCGACCGGGTCTTCGACGGTAATGACATTGATCTCGGGCTTCGACACGGCGTTGAGCGTCGTGTACAGCGTCGTCGACTTGCCGGAACCCGTGGGCCCGGTGACGAGAATCATGCCGTACGGCTTCTCGTACGAGGTACGGAAGGCGGCAGCGTTGCGCTCGAGCAGATACAGGTCTTCGAGGCTCAGGCTCGTGGACGAGTTGTCGAGAATACGCATGACGATCTTCTCGCCGTACACCGTCGGCAACGTCGCCACGCGCAGGTCGATTTTGCGGCCGTCGTGGGCGACCGAGAGCCGGCCATCCTGCGGCTTGCGGCGCTCGGCGATGTCAATGTCACTCATGATCTTCAGACGCGAGATGACACCGTTCTGGATGCTACGGGGTGCGCGCTGCATCTCATGCAGCACGCCATCGATGCGGTAGCGCACACGTAGGTCATGCTCGGCCGGCTCGATGTGAATGTCGGATGCACGGTCTTGAATGGCCTGGCTGATCAGCAGGTTGACGAAGCGTACGATCGGCGCGTCGTCTTCCCGGGCGTCGGCAAAATCGATGTCGGTGCCCGTGGAGTTGGCCGAATCCTCGGCCATCTCGGTCGTCAGGCTGCTGAGTTCGCCGTCCGCACGGTGATAGCGGTCGATGGCCGTCAGCAGGTCGTTCGCCTCGGCGACGACGGGCACCACGCTCAGTCGGGTGACGGCACGCACGTCGTCGAGGGCGAGCACGTTGCCCGGATTGGTCATTGCGAGCGTCAGCGAGGTTGCGGTGGCGTGGATCGGCAGGATGCCGTGCCGTCGGCAGATCGCCGCCGGCACGAGGCCCACGGCGGAGGCATCGACCGGATAGTCGGTCAGCTCGACGAACGAGAGCCCGGCCACCTCCGCCTTCGCCGAGGCGATCTGCGACGCGCTTACGCGCCCCTCATCGAGGAACATCTGCACGATATGCGCCTCGGCGAGGGGATCGTTGCTCATCACATCGAGCGTCTCGATCGGCATTACGCCGCGAATGATGAGCACCTCGGTCAGTGATGGCATGCGTGACTCCCCCCTTTGGACGCGGTCTGCTCATCGCAGACGCGCCGTCCCCCAGGGTTGACGCTATGTCAGGGGTGTCCGTGGTAGTAGTCCCGCGTTCGGGGGTGACGACCCGTGGCGGTGGGGCACGCGATCACACGCGATCGTCGTACCGCAGCGCGCCGAAGGGCGTCTCCGCGAATACGGTCGCGATCTCGTAGGGCACGTCATCGCGACAACGCAGGATGCGGGCGGCGGACATTCCCCCGTCATGCTTGCGGTCAATCGCCCTCAGCCGGCTCACCAGCGGCGGGGCGTGGGCGGTGATCGCCGTATCTTCGAGCGCCCGCGCCGTGGGCAGCGTCTCGCCGACACGCACCGGGATGCTCGCCGCCAGTTGCGCCGCGGAACGTGCCTCGCTCACGCTGGCACCTCCTCCCGCACGACGACGGGCGGGGTGGGCGATCGATATCGCCCGCCCCGCCCGTCGGAAGAACTAGCTGCCGGCGAGAGCGGCGTCGGTATCTTGAATCGCACGCATCATCTTGGCGAGCGACTCGCCCATCTCGCGGATTCCCTCGATAGCGCCCTCGAGGTGGCCCGTCAACTCGCGGTAGCCGTCGTTGAACTTGCCCGAGGCCTGCTGGGTGCGGAACTCGTCGCTCGTGAGCGCCTCGACCTCGCCCTGGAGTCGACGGAGGACCTCGGCGACGTCTTCGCGGCCTGCCTCCAGGCGGCTCGACATGCGCTCCATCTCGCTGTATGTGGCCTTGAAGTCAGCCATGATGACCCTTTCTGTCGTGGAAGGCCCCCGGGGGAACCATGATGCGTCTACCGTAGCGCCGCACTTTTCCTCACGTCGATGGGGAGGACTCCCCACTTGCTCCCCACCGCTCGTCGATGCGCTCACCCTCCTGCTCGGCGAGCTGCGGGTCGACCTGCCCGAGCGCCGTCAGTGCCAGCAGCGCCTGGATCTCGGCATCCTTCATGCGCTGAGCGAGATCGGCATCCCGTCGGCGCAGGTCGGAGCATTCAGCGTCGGAGAGCGCATGGCGGCCGTGAAGAGCGACCAGGCTCGGTGCGCGCCGCCAAAGGCGGAACAGCACGAGGGTGCCGAATGACTGGATGGCGGCCGCGCCCAGCATCAGAGCGGCCTCGTCCGTCTCGCCGAGCACCAGGCGCAGCAGCCCCAGAACGATCCCGATCGGGATGACGATGAATCCGGCGAGGTACGACGTCCGCGTCGCGGCTCTCATCGCGACCGGCATCCGCGGGCTCAGGATGTGCGAGGTGACGGCGAAGACCACCGCGATGACCGTGGAGATGATCGCCATTAGTGCGCCGTTCTCGGGTTCGAGTCGAACGCCTCGCCCCGACAAGTGCGACGCACCCGCCGCGATCGCCGCGGCGAGCTGAACAGCACCGAAGGTGATCCACCATCCCCCCACCGTCGTCAGGTCGTCAGGGTCCTCCCGCTTCCCGCGGTCGGCACCCAGCACGATCTCCGCGGCGATGCTGCGACCCGCCGCGACTGCCACACGGTTCGAGAGGCGTGGCGAGAGGTGCGCCACCCGATCGCGCACGCTCGCAAGCTCAACATCGCTCACGGGGCGACCATCCGAGCCAGGGCGCGTCCATCAAGACCGGCAAGCAGAGCATCGCCGTCCACGACGAGCCGGGATAGTCGCGCAGGATCGGTGTCGGCCGCGGTCATCCCGACCACGATGCCATCCACGGAAGCCGCCCATTCGACGAGCGCCAGCACCGGAGCGGTGTCTGTTCCAGAGTTTCCCACCGGCACGAGACTGCGGCGTCTGGCTGCGCGCTCGAAACCCGGGACATCGATCGACTCCTCGAGTGGCTCGACGACGAGCGACTCGGGCGGCTCGGGTAGTAGTGCACCTGATTCTGTGACCGCGAGCGTTACGTCAAGCGCGGGACCCGGTTCACCGTCATCAGGGAAGTGCCAGTACCGCACGACTGCGTCATGAGGGTCGAGCTCGGCGATCGCGAGCGCGATGGCACGGATGCTTCCCCGGCGTTGCTCGTCGCCCGGCACGGCCGCGTGCGCGACCCAGTCGGCCCAGGCCCCCGCGTCGTCCCAGCGCTCCCCAGCGAAATCGACCGGCACCCGGATCCAGCGGCTGGGGTCGACAACGATCGGCGCCTGCATCATGGTGCTCTCCAGGTGAAGCTCGCGAGCATGACATCGCCGAGCGCGAGCACGGCTTCCGCTCCGGAGCCGTCGTGCAGCGCCGTGAACGTGGCAAAAAGTCCGCCGGCGGCTCCTGGGCGGGGGAACACTGCCATCGTGTGGCTGGCGTAGAGCCCCTCTGCCGCGTATCTGGTCGATTCGGCGCGGAATCGGAAGTGCAGCGCGCCCGCATCGTCCACCCGCTCGACCGGACGAGCTTTCGCGATGCGCGTCGCTGCCGCTTCGGGACTGGTGCCCGCCGGAGCACGGTACACAGCGACCGACAATGAGGCCGGCGCGGCCTCTACTGCGTCGACGGTCGCGGGGGTGTAGAGCTCGATGACCTTCCCCGCGCGCAGAGAAGTCCGCAGCTCGGCCGTGAGGGACCGGGCCTGCAGCACCAGATCCGCTCGACCAGCTTCTCGCGCTCGCTGCTCGAAGGCACTGAGTGGATTCTCCTCCAGCAGCTCGACGGAGCGCCTTCGCTGCCATCCCGGCGGCGCCAGCATCGTCCAAGCGCTCGGCGCGTCGACCTCCGTCATCGTCCGGTCATCTGATGCTCGACCATGTCGACCGCATCGCGCGCCGGTTGGCCGAGGATGTCGGAGAACAGACCGTCCGTCGCCGAGTTCGTGAGGTTCCAGGTGTTCACGCCCTGCATTGCGAGACTCGGCATCGAATTCTCGGCCGCCCAGGCGACACTCCTTTGCCCAGGAGTACCTCCCGACGCCCAAGAACGCTGCAGGAGCGCGGAGACGCGCATCGCGTCGATGTCATCCCGATTTCCGCTGCTGCGGATGCCCCGTCCGATGCGCAGCGCCCAGTCGGGCACCTTGGACTGCAGAAAATTTTCGGCTACGTCCGGCGCACTCGCCTGCCGCGCGGCGCGGTTGCCGTGCTGCGAGAGCACCGCCCGATGCGTTGACCCTCGGGACTGCCACCGCACCAGGTCGTCGGCGATCACTGCACGCCCTGCGGCGGCAGTGCCCGTGCTCGCTCGCGTCGTCAATCCCAGCGCCGAGCGGAGACCATTGCCGGCCTTGAGTGCCTTTCCGAAGGGGATGACGCCGATCACCGCGAAGGCCACATCGACGCCGTCCTTTCGACGCCCGCCCAGAGCCATGACGATCGTGGCGGCGAGAACCACGATCGCGGCGACCGTCGCGATCGCAAGCGCGATCGGAGACATGACCACCATCGCGAAGATGGCGGCGGCGACTCCGACGACGGTGGCGACGAAGATCCCTACGTCGAGGGCATCCTCCCACCACGAATCGTCGATGTCGGAGAGGTCGATAGCGCCCTCGATGCTGGCCACCGCGTCCTCGTAGGCGGCCTCCCATTCGCCGACGGCGCTGTCGAAGTTCTCCCACAGTCCCATCAGGAGGCTCTCGGTGCCCCCCGCGAGCGTCTCGGCCTGAGTCAGGTCGCTCTGCGCTGACGTGCGCTCCGCCTCGGTGGGTTCGGTGAATCTCAGCAGACCGTCCAGGCCGCTCACCTCGCGCTGAGCACTGGCGAAGGCGCTCTGGCGCTCTTCGTTCGCCTCGTGAGCTCGGCGGATGTGCTCGACGTGGCCCTCACCGGCGAGGAATTGCACGCGGCGCAGAGACACCGCGTAGTCACACAGCGCCTTCGCCGTACCGGTAGTGCCGTACTCCCCCACATAGCGCTTCGCTGCCTGGTCGAGGTCGGTCTCGGCCTGGCCTGCTTCGTCGCGAATCGCATCGAACGACTGGGCACGGTAGCTTTCCTCGCGGCTCAGCTTGCCGAGCTCGAGCGCGGCGCGGCGCATGGCGAAGCCGACGTTGCGGAACGCGACGCCTGCCGCCTCGATCGCATCCGCGTCGCCTTCGATCGTCAAACAGGGCCGGGATCCCGGTGATCGCAACCACGCGTCGCCTACTTCGGGGGTGAAGGCCATGGTGCTCTCCTCGTCATTCTGCCGGCGCGACCATGGCCGCGTCGGTCTCGCTGAAGCCGTCGATGACGCCCCGCAGGTGGTCGAAGACGCCCTGGAGATTCTCCTGGATGACCTCGCGGTTGCCGTTCCAGCCGCTCTCGAAATCACCGACGCGTGATCGCAGGTCTCCGCGACCGTGCGGCCGCCCGATCGCGTCGCGCACTCCATCGGCGGTGGAGGAAGCACTCGAGAAGTCGTCGAGCACCATCTGAATCCGCGCCAGCATCAGTTCCAGTGCATCGAGGTCGAGATCGACATCGGGATTCATCGTTGCTCCTTCCTCACGTACCTTGTCCACGATAGAGCGCCCGACTCGCCCGCACGATGGGGAGCACTCCCCACCCGGCGACCCCTCACGGCACCAGCGGAAGCTGCACCGTCACGGCGCGACCGTTCTCGACGAAGATGCCCCGGCCCTCGGGGAACTCGTGACGCTGCACGCGGGGGAACGGCACTTTGAAGATCGCCTCGCCGTCGTAGGTCTCGGGCTTGAGCACGATGCCGCGCCGACCGGCCTTGAGCTCGCCGATGAGGCCGTAGCCGCCCGCCATCAGGCTCACGTCACCCTCGCCGATCAGGAGATGGTCGCTGCGGGTGATCGCCTGCATGAGCTCTTTCAGCGGCCGCTCGGCGTCGGTATCGCCGAACTCGGTCACATTCTCGACGACGATCACCATGCGATTCTGCGCCCCTTCGACAGCCTCCGCCGCGACGATCGGGGCGAGCTGCTTCGCGAGCGCGCGCACATCGTCGATGCTCGAGGCGGTTCCGGCCCACACCCGGTCGTCGCGCAGCACGGCCCGACGACCGCCGATGTGGAAGAACTCGGTCGCCGGCTCGGCCCGCTCGACCGCGCGCACCAGCGCGCGCAGGGCGGTGGTCTTGCCGCTGCGCGGAGGACCGGCCACGACGAAGGTGCCGATCGGCTCGAAACCCGTCGGGCCCAGCTCGTCGTCGGCGATGCCGATGACGGGCTGCCCGTCGACGCGATCAGGCAGGTCGGCGGGGCTCAGCTCGGTGGGCAGCGCGCCGATGCCGGGAGCATCCACCGCGCCGCGGGCTCGCAGCTCGGCCGCGAAGGCATCCATCGCCGTCGACTGCTCGGCCACGTTGACGGTGCCGCCCATCGACGCAATCTGGGTCTCGACGCCGTCGACGATCGCTCGGCCGGGGGCGCTGCGCTCGCTCAGCACATCCTTCGGGGCGCCGAGCATGCCGTACGCGTTCTCGTCGCTGAGGCGCAGCACGATGCGCTTGGAGACGTTGGCGCTCACCGCCGTCGGCACAGCGCCGTAG
>JAJAYP010000166.1 GCA_026786185.1 Gemmatimonadaceae bacterium | reverse complement strand
TGATGCCGCTAAAGCCGCTGCGAGGAGTTTCATGGCCATCGTTTCGGTCAGTGGTCCTGAACGATCCCTCGTGGAAGGTACAACGCGTCGTCGCACCACGGCGGGCCGAGCTGCCAAGTCTTTGCAGCTCTACGCGTGAGAGCCCGCGTCATGTGCTGGAGGCTCAGGCCCGGATGGTCGAGTCTGCTGTCCACAGTGTACGAGAGGTCGCGCGTCGGGTGTGTTTCACAGGGCGAACGCCATTGTCATCTTGAACGCTTTGCTGGCCCACTCCCTGCTTCATACGATGCTCGCACGGGGTGCTCGAGCCCGCTCCGGCGACGCGCACGTCCTGCTGCTGTGGCCAAGAGGGTGCTGGATTGACGGACGAAACTTTTCAAGAGGAAAGCAAGGCCGCGGTCCTGACGGCTCGTCCGGCAACCAATGATCCTGAGCGGCTCGCCGCGGTTCGCGAGACGGGCTTGCTCGATACGGAAGTCGAGGCGGCGTTCGATCGCCTGACGCGTTTTGCCGTTCGGCTGGTCCGCATCCCGGCGTCGTTCATCTCGCTGGTCGACGAGAATCGCGACTTCTACAAGTCGTCGTGCGGCTTCGGCGAGCCGCTCGCCAGCTCGCGAGAGATGCAGGGGCAGACGTTCTGTCACTTCACCGTGCAGTCCACCGAGCCGCTCGTCATTCCCGACACACGAGCCGACGCGCGATATCGCGACGTGCCGACCGTTCAATCGCTCGGCGTTGCCGCCTACGTCGGCATTCCACTCCTCTTCGAGAGTCAGGTCATCGGAGCGTTCTGCGCCATCGACGTCGTGCCGCGCAACTGGACCGCGCACGATGTCGAGGCGCTCTCGGATCTGGCGGCGATGGCGATGAGCGAGATCGAGCTTCGCGCGGCCACGAGACGAAGCGACAAGAGTCGCCAGCAGCTCGCGGATGCGAATACGCATCTCGTGGCACAGCGTCTCGAGGTTGAGCTGGTGAACCAGCATCTGTTGGAGAGCGCAACGGAGCGCGAGGCGCTGACGCGCGCGCTCACCGAGCAGGCGGCCGCCGGCCGGGCGGAGCACGTCCGTCTCAACTCGGTGCTGTCGTCCATCTCCGACGCGTTCTACGTGCTCGACCACGAGTGGCGCTTCACCTACGTGAACGATCAGGCAGAGCAGGTCTTGCTGCGGCAACGCGACGACCTGCTTGGACGGGTCGTGTGGGAAGAATTTCCGGCATCCGTCAACTCGACCTTCGAGACGCAGTACCGCCTCGCCGTCGAATCGGGACGCGTGACGGTGTTCGAGGAATTCTATGAACCGCTCGACACCTGGTTCGAGGTGCGCGCGTACCCCGGCCCCGACGGGCTCTCCGTGTACTTCCAGGACGTGACGCTTCGACATGCCACGGACGCCCAACGCGAAGCGAGTCGACGACGCGCCGAGGACGCGGAAGCGGCGGCGGTGGCCGCGAACGCCGCGAAGAGCGAGTTCCTCGCGACGATGAGTCACGAGCTGCGTACGCCGCTCAATGCCATTCTCGGGTACACCAACCTGCTCGAGCTGGAGATCAGCGGCGCCATAAACCCGGAGCAGCGGTTGCACCTCCAGCGGCTGCACACCAGCGCGGAGCATCTGCTCGCGCTCGTCAACGACGTGCTGGACCTCTCCAAGCTGGAGGCGGGAGAAATGCTGCTCGCGTCCGACCTCGGCCCGGCGAGCGAAGCGGTGAACGGAACACTGGCGCTGGCGACATCGATCGCCGACGGGCGCGCAATACGGCTGGTCGCCGACGTGTCCGCGGCAGGTGAGGTGGCGTACGTCGGAGACGAGATGCGCGTCCGGCAGATTCTTCTCAACCTCGTGTCGAATGGCGTGAAATTCACCGAGCCCGGCGGCGAGGTGCATGTGTCGACATCGCATGCGACCGCGCTGCCAGCCACGGTGCGACTGACGGGCGACGGACCGTGGGCGTTGATCGCGGTACGCGATACGGGCATCGGCATCAGCGCCGAGCATCAGGCGTCGGTGTTCCTGCCCTTCAAGCAGATCGTCGGAGGACACACCCGCACCCGCGGCGGCACGGGCCTCGGCCTCGCGATCAGCCGGCGGTTGGCTCGCCTCATGGGTGGCGACATCACGCTCGAGAGTGTGCCGGGCCGCGGCTCCACCTTCACGCTCTGGCTTCCCGCGGCGGGTGTGACCAATGGCGTGACGGAGACCGGCCAGCAGCGCAGCGTTCGGGCGCGGCGTCACGCGCCGGAACATCGTATGCGCGGACTCACCGAGATCGGGACGAAGCTGCGTGATGAAGTGGAACAGATCATGGAGGCGATGGTCACCCGGGTCCGCGCCGACGTCACGTTCGGCAACACCTCGGGCCTGTCGCAGGCGGACCTCGAGGATCACACGCTCTCGTTTCTCGCCAATACGGTGCAGTCGCTCATCATCGTGGACCAGACGGGGGGCATCGAGAGCCCGCTGATGAAAGACGGAATGCACATCCAGCAATTCATCGCGCGCTCACATGGGGCGCAACGCGCACGGCTGGGGTGGACCGAGGCGCATGTTGCGAGCGAGTACGCGTTCGTGGAAGAGGAGCTGGCCGGGCGCATCGGCCTGCTCGGCACCGAGGATCCCGACGACGTGACGCTGGCGATCGGCATTCTCGCCAGGCTACTCATGCACGCACGCACCGCCGCGATCACCGGCTTTCGCCAATGGCGCGCCGGCAACGTGCAGTCGGCGGTGGTTGCCTCTCCCGTGTGAGCGTCTTACGCGGTCACACGATCGGGGGATCGGTTTCGCGCTCCGGATGACGATGCCTGGCGATCGCCTCGATGAACGTCTTCGTCGCGGCAGCACCCGGTTTCATCGCGATCAGCCCTCCGTCCCGCTCACCACCGGCGAGGTTCACCGGGATGCCCGATGCGGCGAGCAACTCCGTCGATGCGCCGAGCGCGAGAATAGACTTGCCGTGGCGGTACTGGTTGACGACGAACTCCTTTGAGCGCGCATCGGACCCGAGCGTGCGCACGCCCTTCGGACCGTCCGGCAACACGACCGCATCGAAGAGCACGGGTGGGGCATTTTCCAGCGACGCGGATGCTTCGATCGTTCCGCCACCCGCGGCTCGGTAGGTGCCAAGACGCGGTCCGATGTAACACGGAACGGCGCCAGCGTCGGTCAGCGCCGCGAACAGATCAGTGAGCGACTTGCCGTCCACATCGTCGGCAATGAGGATTGCCACGCGACGCGTGCGGATTCCCGTTTCACCCGGCAGTGCAGTGAGGGACAAGGCCGGCGAAACGGTAACCTCGGGTTTCGCCGGTCGCTCGAGCACCCGAGGCATGGCCTTCGGCAGTTCCAGCCCCAGCCCGTCCGCCACCTGCGCCGCGAGGTCCTCGTCCACGTTGCGCAACGATGCAAGCATGCGGAGGCGAATCGCCGGCACCGTCAGCTTGCTCAACTCGAAGCGGAATCCGCCGATGATATGCCGCTTTTCCCACTCGGTCTGGCTGTTGTAGAAGAGCGTGGCCTGCGTGTAGTGATCGGCGAACTTCTCGGGCTTGCCGCGCACCTTGTCTTCCTGCATGGGCTGCGGAAACGAGACGAAGCCCGCACTACCAGCCTGAAATGGGCAGCCGCCGCCGAGCGAATTCGGCTCGTATGATACGCGGCCGCGGGGGATCGCCTGTCGGTGGATGCCGTCGCGCTGGTTGTTGTGTATCGCCACAACCGGCGCGTTGATGGGGATCTCGTGGAAATTCGGTCCACCCAGACGGGAAATCTGGGTGTCGACGTACGAGTGGATACGACCGGCGAGTAGCGGATCGTTCGAGAAGTCGATGCCGGGCACGACGTGCGCGGTGCAGAAGGCGACCTGCTCCGTCTCGGCGAAGAAGTTGTCGGGGTTGCGGTCGAGGATCATGCGGCCTACCGGACGCACCGGCACCAGCTCCTCGGGAATGATCTTCGTGGCATCGAGGATGTCGAAGCTGAACTGCTCGCCTTCCTCCTCAGTGAAAATCTGCAGGCCCAGCTCCCACTCGGGATACTCGCCCGCCTCAATCGCTTCCCACAGGTCGCGCCGATGGAAATCGGCATCGGCGCCCGCGATCTTCGCCGCCTCGTCCCACACGAGCGAATGCGTCCCCTGCTTCGGCTTCCAGTGGAACTTCACGAACACCGACTCGCCCGCGTCGTTGACGAGCCGATAGCTGTGGACGCCGAAGCCCTGCATCATGCGGTAGCTGCGTGGAATCGCGCGGTCGGACATCGCCCACATCATCATGTGGGTGGACTCCGGCATCAGGGAGATGAAGTCCCAGAAGGTGTCGTGCGCGGACGCGGCCTGTGGCATGCCATGATGCGGCTCCGGCTTCACGGCGTGGATGAGATCGGGGAACTTCATCGCGTCCTGGATGAAGAACACCGGAATGTTGTTGCCGACGAGATCCCAGTTTCCCTCGTCGGTGTAGAACTTCACGGCAAAGCCGCGGACGTCACGTGCGGTATCCACCGAACCCCGCTCGCCGGCCACGGTGGAGAAGCGGACGAAGACGGGCGTCCGCTTCTTCGCCTCCTGGAATGGTGCCGCGCGCGTGAACTCGGTGAGTGGCTGGTAGCACTCGAAGTAGCCGTGCGCCCCTGATCCGCGCGCGTGGACGATCCGTTCCGGAATGCGCTCGTGATCGAAGTGCGTGATCTTCTCGCGCAGGATGAAATCTTCCAGCAGCGTGGGGCCGCGCAGGCCCGCCTTCAGCGAGTTCTGATTGTCGCCAATCGCGACGCCCTGGTTGGTCGTCAGGACCTGGCCGGTGGAGTCCACGCGTACGCGGTCGAGCGATTCCGTCGTCGGATTGGCGCCCTCGACGGCATGCGAGCCGGTCTTGGCGGATCGATTGCGTTCGCTGATCGTGCTCGTGCCGACGAGGGGAGACGTCGGCGGCACCGAGAACCCGATGGGCGGGTTCACGGCATTCTCTCGGCCGAACTCGCCGCGTTTGTTCGTGTTGTGGCGTACGGACGCCGCCAGGCGCTCCGTCGCGGCGGCCTTTTCAGCCAACGTGTCGCCAGCGGTTGCCGCTGACGGATGCGACGGGCCGCTCGACGTACTGCGAGCCGCCGCTTTCGCAGCCGCGGCGTCAGGCTTGGCGCGTGGAGGCTTGGGCGAGGAGGACTTGCCAGCGCTGGAGTTCTTTTTCTTGGGCATGGTACCGATTGTCGAGGGACCGCGACGGCGAGCAATAGTCGTTCCGCCGGCTGCGCCCCGGACGACGTGCAACGCTCACTGCGACCACGCGGTCGGTACCCGATCCCACCGGTGCGCCCGCAGCGCATCGAGCGCCGACGACGACAGTGGTGACGCATCGCTCGCCGCGACGTTCGCTCGCACGTGCGCCGCGCGACGCATGCCCGGTATGACGACGCCGACGTCCGGCTGAGCGAGGATGAAACGCAGCGCCAACTCCGGCATCGTCGTGCCGACGGGCACGAGCGGTTCCAGCGCGCGGACGCGCTCGACCGTGGGAATCAGGTTCTCCGGAACGAAGTAGCTGTTCCGCCAATCGCCCGCCGGCCAGCGCGTCTCCGCCGTGAGTGTGCCGGTCAGCGATCCCTCGTCGAAGGGCACGCGCGCGATCACGCCGACATCGAGTTCGCGGCACAGCGGGAAGAGCGCGTCCTCCGGCGCCTGATCGAAGATGTTGTGGATGACCTGCACGGCGTCCACCAGCCCGGTGCGAAGCGTGTTCAGCACGTTCCAGGGTTCCCAGCGGTTCACGCTCACACCAATGGCGCGAACAAGGCCCTCACGACGCAGATCGTCCACGGCGCGCTGCCAACGCTCATCGTTCGCCCATGCGTCTTCCCAGACGTGGAACTGGAGCAGGTCGACTCGCGGAAGCCCAAGATTCACCAGGCTGCGCTCGGCGTACTCGCGTATGTACGCAGCCGGGAAGACGTCATCGAGCGAGTCGCCACGCCGCGTCGGCCATTGCCGGTTCTTGGGCGGAATCTTCGTCGCGGTGTAGAGCGTCGCGTTGGGGTTCGCACGCACCAGCTTGCCGAGCAGCTGTTCGCTCCGACCCTCGCCATAACCCCACGCGGTGTCGAAGAAGTTCGCGCCCAGGTCGACCGCGAGCTGCATCGCCTCCAAGGACTGGTCGTCGTCCGAGCCCGTCCAGCCAGCCATGCCCCACATGCCGTAGCCGATCTCACTTACCTCCCAGCCCGTGCGGCCGAATCGGCGGTACTTCATTCAAACCCCCGAAATTCCGGTGAACCGTGAACCGTGAACCGTGAACGGTAACCGCTCACCGTTCACCGGCGACGCTTACCGGCAGTCGCGCGCCGCTCAGCAGGGCAATCGCGCTGAGCGTCGTCTGCGCGGCGTTGAGGCCGAGCCGGAAATCCTTGTCGCCGTACGTCGAGAACAGGTCGGTGGGCTGATGCCATTGCGGATCCCAGCCAGCGCCGATCTGCGCGCCGCGTTCGTTCTCACGAAGGCTGATGGCTGGAATGAGATCCTGGAACGGCGCGGAGTCCGTGTTCGTCATGTGCGGGCCGACCGCGGCAGGATAGTCCGTCGCGTAGCGCTCGTTCGCCGTCGCCAGGAACCAGGCGAGCTTCTGCGATTCCGCGGACATCTTCGAGTTCGACTGGAACTCGATGTTCACGTCCGCTTCGGGTCGTTGCTCCGGATGCATCGTGCTGTCCGCGCGCGGCATGCCGTGATCGAACAGCATCATGTCGTGCTGAATCATCCCGAGCCAACGGGGCTCCGGATACCTGCCTGATCCGGCAGGCGCTTCCTTTCCTTGCAATGCTTGCCGCTGCGCGATGTACGCGCGCGCGCCGTTGAGCCCCGTCTCCTCGTTGTTCCAGAGCACGAACCGAATGGAGCGCTCCGTCTTCACGTCCGGCTGACTGATGATCCGGGCAAGCTCCATGACGATGGCGGTGCCGGACGCGTCGTCGTTCGCGGCCTCTCCCCAACCGATGCCGTCCATGTGCGCGCCGACGATGTACATCTCGTCCGGGCGAACGGTGCCCACCTTCGTGCAGTAGACCTGCTGGCGCTCACCGGGAACGGAGGGCTCACGATTGAGTGCGCGCAGGGCGGCGGCGGGCTGGCGAAGCGAGTCGTTGTTCACGCCAGTGGGACGACGGTTGCCGCGCAGGCGTCCGCCACCGGACGCCTGCGTCGACGGCAGGCGCGGTCCGGCGGCAGCCACGCCCGCTGGACGCTGCGCGGGTGCGGGCGGCTGAAAATCGTAGATGACGCGCTCGGTCGGCGTACATCCGTAGCTGCGGAGCTGCGCCTCGATCCAGTCGACCGCGGCCCGGTTGCGCGCCGTTCCCTGGCGGCGATCCCCGAACTGCGTCAGGCTCTTGATGGTGGTCTTGTACCGATCCAGGTCGAGGCGGGCCACGAGCTGTCGAGCGGGATCCGCCGAATCCGCCGGTGCGGCCGCAACGACCGGCGTCTGCGCGGGCGCGATGCCGGACACGAGCGCGAGCAACGAGCCTGCGAGCAAGCGGTAAAAGACGGACATCGAACGGATGGATTGAACGTGAGGCAACAGGGACGCCATGCAACTGATACGACGAGAAGTACTCCACCGCTGGCACCTCGTCGAGCCGGGGGATGGGACTGACAATATTATTTTTCGTCGAGATGTCGAGTCGGCGCTCCGCCGTTCGACGTATCGATGAAGACCCACGCATCCGGACACCCCGGAGCGGCAGCCCGCTCCAATTCCCAATGCGACGGAGATACGCGACATGCGCTTCATGATTCTCATCAAGGCAGACAGCAACTCCGAGAGCGGCGCCATGCCGGAGGAGCGACTCCTTACGGACATGGGAAAGTTCAATGAGGAGCTCGTGAAGGCGGGCGTCATGCTGGCGGGCGAGGGCCTGCACCCGAGCTCGAAGGGGGCACGCGTGAAGTTCTCGGGCTCGACACGGACGGTGATCGATGGTCCGTTCACCGAGACCAAGGAACTCATCGCCGGATTCTGGTTGTGGCAGGTGAAGTCGCGCGACGAAGCGATCGAATGGGTCAAGCGGATTCCCAATCCCATGCCCGGCACCGAGACGGAGGTCGAGCTCCGGCAGGTCTTCGAGGCGGAAGACTTCGGCGACGCGCTCACGCCGGAGCTCAGGGATCAGGAGCAGCGCCTGCGCGCCAGCTCGCCGTCCGGGCGGTAGGCGCATCAGTACCTCACCTACCCACCAACCCACCTACCCACCTACCTCTTTCCCCCGTGCGTCGTGGCTCCCGGGGCCCGGCCCAGCTGCGGACAGGAACAGCCAGATGAAGCAGAACAGGACGGCCGGTACGCCGCCGTTGAGCACGGGCCAGAAGCCCTGCGGGGCGTGCCCCGTGAAGTACGCGACTGCCATCTGGCCCGAGAGCACGAAGGCGACGCGGCGCGAGAAGAGGCCCAGGAGCATGAATGCACCCCCGACCAGCTCGATCGCGCCCGCGATGCCGGGCAGCGACGCGAACGGTGCGGTACTGCCGTCGGGCATCACGGGCGCCGGCCAGCCGAACAGCTTGGTCGTGCCGTACAGCACGAAGAGCGCGCCGCAGAGGATGCGCAGGGCGCTGAGAAAATACGGAGCCCAGCTTCTCCATCGGGCGGCGAGGTCATTATCCGGTGCGTCCACGGGCCGTCTCCTCGAAGTGAATGCCGTAGGTGGGTAGGTCGGTAGGTGGGTAGATGCGACATCGGTCGATGCGTTCCTTCAAATCCTCGTTGTCGTCCATTCCGGAAGCAAACATCTCAGCCGACCCGGCGCGACGGCCCGCCGATGTCCACGGCGATGCCCCGCCACTTGCCCTGGTTGAATCGCAGCATGCTCAGCGCGCAGCGCGTCATGTGGCCCACGAGGATCGCGACCCAGATGTGCATCGGCTGCAGCGTGCCGGTCTGCTGAATCACGAAGCAGATGCCCAGCGGTACCATGATCTGCGAAACGATCGAGATGTAGAGCGGACTGCGCGTGTCACCGGTGCCCTGGAGCCCGCCGGTGTACGTGAGCGCCACGGCGATGAACAGCCCCGATACGCTGAGGACGCGAAGGAGCTGCGTGCCGATCTCCACGACCTCGGGCTCGTTCATGCCGAACACCGCGAGGAGCTGCCGCGGGAAGAAGAGAAAGAAGGCGCCGATGAACGCCGATCCGGCGACGGCGATGCGCGCCGCGACATGCACCGCGGCTTCCGCGCGCTCGGGCTGCCGCGCACCGAGGTTCTGCCCTGCAACCGCCGCCGCCGCACCCAGCAAGCCGACGGACGTCCAGGTGACGAGCGAGAAGAGCTGGCCGTATGACACCGCGAACGCCGCCTGCGCCGCCGCGCTCTGCGCGAGTGATCCGATGAACGCCAGCATCAGCACGCCGCCGATGTTCATCGCGACGCCCTGGATGCCGGTGGGCAGGCCGAACCGGAAGAGCGATCGAATGATCGTCCAGTCGGGTCCGAAGTTCGTCCGTGGAAACGACACGACCCAGCCGCCCCGCCAGAGCTTGAAGACCGCGTAGACGGCGACGAGGCCGGAGGCGAGACAGGTGCCCATCGCCGCGCCCGCCGTACGAAACGCGGGCACGGGACCGAGCCCCTGAATCAGCACGAGGTTGAACACCACGTTCAGCGCGGTCATCGCCACGCCGAGGATCATCGGCGTGCGGGCGTCGCCGGCCGAGCGCAGCGCACCCGCCAGCATGAAGAAGATCAGCATCCCGCTGCTGAAGGCGAACATGATGCGCAAAAAGGGCAGCGCTTCCTGCTTCACCGCGGGCGCGGCATTCACGAGATCGAGCAGCAGCGGTGACGCGAAGTATCCAATGGGCGCCATGACGAGGAACGACAGCCCCGTGGCCGTGATGAAGGCCTGGTAGACCGTGCGCTCGACCTTCTCCACGTCGCCCGCGCCGGCGAAGCGCGCCACGAGCACGCTCATCCCCGTGAACAACGACATGATGAACACGATGACGACGATGAAGATCTGATTCGCGACGCCGATCGCCGCATTGCCGGTGAAGCCGACGAACTGGCCGACCAGCACGTGGTCGATTATTCCCTGCACGCCGCCGAGCGCGTTGGTGAGCATCGAGGGCCAGGCGATCTTCCACACGGCGGATCGCAGCGGGCCCTCGATGATGGAGCGATCATACCGTCCCGTGCTGGAAGGCGAATCGACGCGCGGCGGCGCCGCCTCGGCGCTCACCGCATCCGCCGCGGGGGCCGCTCGATGAGCAGCGTGTCGCCGACGACGCGGTATGTCGTCGAGAGCGTCGCTGCCGAGCTTCCGCCAGCCCACACGGTGAACGTGCCCGGCTCGACGATACGCCGCAGATCGAGCCCGTACATCGACAGGTCCACCGGCTGGAGCACAAAATCGACCGTGCGCGTTTCGCCGGGCCGCAGTGTCACCCGCTGAAATCCCTTGAGCTCGCGCACCGGGCGCGCCACGCTCGCGGCATCATCGCGCAGGTAGAGCTGCACGACCTCGTCACCGGCGCGCGCGCCCGTGTTGGTAACGTCGACGCTCACACGCACGAGCGCACTCGCC
>JAJAYP010000165.1 GCA_026786185.1 Gemmatimonadaceae bacterium | reverse complement strand
GTCGGCGCGCCTGGCGGTGGGCCGCCGCCCCACCTTGGCCCGGGGGGCCCGGGCTTTGGGCGCGGGCCCCGGCGTTCACTCTATCGAGGCTACCGTTCGTCGTTCGCCACCTTCGTCAGGGATTGGTGCCGATCACCCGCTGCACACGCAACACCTGCTTCAGCCGCTGTCCGCCCACGCTCAGCGTGACGAGATAATCTCCCGTGTCCACGAGCGGCGCGCCGCCCGCTCCGCCAAAGCCACCACCACCACGCCCACCCACTCGAAAGAGCTGCGCGAGCTGTCCAAGCTGCGCGGCATCCACCGGCGCAGTCGTCTCCGCACTCTCTCCTTGCACCGCCGCCGCGCCGCGCGACGGCGCGCCTTCACCGGGACGTGGATTGAAGGCGTCAGCTCCCCCCGCTGTGACGCGACCACCACCACCGCCGAAGAGCTGCGCGAGACCCTGGACGCTCCCGCCAGCCGTCGCGCTCCGCAAACGCTCAAGCGCTTCCTTCGGCACCGTGCCGTCCTTCTCGAGCGAATCGAGCACGAACGCCGTGCGCCGCGCCTGCACGATGGAATCGCGAACTCCCGCGGGCGACAGCGCAGGAGTCTTCGGCGCCTTCCCACGGAAATCCCAGGTCACCTTGTGCAGGCCCGGACCACCCGGGCCGGTGAGCGTGCGAATCGTGTCACCGCTCGCGTCGGAGATCACGAGCGTCGTTCGGTCGGTGCGTGAACCGCCAGTCAGCCGGTACCACAGATCAGCCCCGTAGGCCGGACTCGGCGCCTCAAAGATCTTGTGCCCCACCGCCTGTCCTTCCACGACGGCCTGGCCGTACTGGTGCGCAACCTTCGGCGCGAACAGCGTCACGCCGCGCGCGCCATCGGTCATCTGCTCGAGCGGCGTGATGTCGACGATCCAGATCGACCTGCCATGCGTGCCGGCGATCAACTCGTGCTCGCGCGGGTGAATTCGCAAATCGTGCACGGGCACGGTGGGCAACCCGTTCATGAACTTCCGCCACGAGCCGCCGCGATCCATCGACGCATACACGCCCACATCGGTGCCCACGAACAGCAGCTTCGGATTCACTGGATCCTCGCGCACGACATGCACGAAATCCGGACCCCCGGTAGGCAGGTTCGATGCGATCGACCGGAAGGTGCGCCCGTAGTCGGACGTCATGTACAGATATGGCGTGAAGTCGTTCGTCCGATGGCCATCGAACGCAACGTAGAACACGCTGGAGTCGGTACCACTCGGCTCGATCCGGCTCACGTAGGTGTTCTTGGGCACGCCGGGGAATCGCGACGTGAGATTCTCCCACGCCGCACCGTCGTTCCGCGAGAGCCAGACATTGCCGTCATCCGTGCCAGCGTACAGCAGCCCCGGTCGCACCGGCGATTCGGCGACGGTCGTGCTGGTGCTGTGCGTCTCGGCACCAGTGTTGTCCGGCGTGATACCACCCGTGGTCTGCGTGCTGATCCTGATCTTCAGCGGATCGCGCGTCGTGAGATCCGGGGAGATCGGAATGAGACTGTCACCGCGCGCGGTGCTCTTGAGCACCTTGTTCCCCGCCGCGTAGAACACGCTCGAGTTGTGCGGCGAAAGAAAGAACGGCGTGTTCCAGTTGAAGCGGATGTCCCACTCCGTTGAATCCGCCGCCGCGCGCCGCCGGAGGTCGTCCACGCGCCGCTGTGCGTCGCGCGGCGTCGGCTGCAGGGTGTCGCCACGCGTGACGATGATCGAATCCTCGAACTGCCGGTAACGATTGCGCCAGCCGGGTTTCGTGAGCGACGTCCGCTCGCCGGTGACGAGATTCACGCGATTCATGTTCCCGCCCTGCGACTCCGAATACACGGTGTTCGCGTCGGTCGGGTCCTGCGCGGTGTAGAAACCGTCGCCTCCGCCCACGTTGAACCACATCGAGTTGGTGATCGGACCCTGCTTCCGCCTGCTCGGCCCACACCAGCTTCCATTGTCCTGCAGGCCTCCGCACACGCGATACGGCACGGCCATGTCGAACGACACCGCGTAGAACTGCCCCAGCGGCATGGTGTTCACGTTGTCGTAGTTCCCGCCGCGATCCCAGGTGACCGCGACGCCGCCGTCGTTCCCCACGATGAAATGCTCGGGGTCGTTCGGATCGATCCACATCGCATGGTGGTCGACATGGATGCCCTGCGTGGCCGTGCGCGACGTCTTGCCACCGTCGTCGCTGAACAGCACGGGCGTGGACGTGAAGTACACGCGCTCCGGGTTCCGGGGATCGACGCGCACCTGCGAGTAGTAGAAGGGCCGCACGTTCGCCGAGTTGCGCTTCTCCCACGTCGCGCCGCCGTCAGTGGAACGGTACAGACCTGACGGTCTGACCTGTCCCTTCACGCTCTTGTCGCTCTTCCCGTTCATGACCGTGTCTGCCTCGATCATGAGGTAGATCATCTTCGGATTGCTGCGCGAGATGTCGAAGTTCATCCGCCCCTTCGTCGTCTCCGGCAGTCCGCCGCCCTTCACCTCCGCCCACGTCTTCCCCGCGTCGGTGGACTTCCAGAGTGCCGATCCCGCGCCGCCGCTGTACAGGAAGTACGGACCGCGCACCCGCTCCCAGCTCGACGCCCAGACGACGTCGGGATTGCCCGGGTCGAGTTGCACATCCACGAACCCGGCCTTGTCGCTGATGAACTTCACGAGCTCCCACGTCGTCCCGCCGTTGGTGCTCTTGTACAGGCCACGCTCGCGGTTCGGCCCCCACGCATGCCCCAGCGCGGCGACGTACACCACGTTGGCGTCGCGCGGATCCACCACGATGCGCGCGATCTGCTGCGTCTCGGCCAGGCCCATGAACTTCCAGGTGCGTGCGCCGTCCGTCGTCTTCCAGACGCCGCCGCCAGGCGAGATGGAGTTGCGCGAGTCCTCCTCGCCCGTGCCGAGGTACACGACATTCGTGTCGCTCGGCGCGCTCGCGAGATCGCCGAGCGACGCGACGCGCTCGTTGTCGAACACCGGGCGGAAGGTCGTGCCCGCGTTCGTGGTCTTCCACACACCGCCCGCCGCCGCTGCGACGTAGAACGTCTTGGACGGCGACGGAATGCCTTCCACGTCCGTGACGCGGCCGCCCATGTTGGCCGGCCCCACGGGCCGCCAGCGGAAGGCGGTGAGCAGGGTCGAGTCGAGCTGCTGCGCCGGCATCGGGCATGGCGCGAGAATGCCGGCGAACACGACGCCGAGCAGGAGGAGGGCCGAACGACGCATGAGCAGGTGGGTGAGCGGAGACGCGCGACGGGACACGGTACGGTTACGGAGCGCCCCCGCGTCCCGTTGGCGCTAGCGCAGCGGCAGCCTCGCGGCTGGTCCGGCGTTTCCCACACGGTCCACCGCCATCACGCGAACGTCGAGAGGTGCTGCGCCGCTGCGCGGCGCGAGCACGTGCAGGCGTTCGGTCGCCGGCACGATACGCGTCGTCCAGCCGGCGTCGGTGCGCATCTGCACGACGAACAGCCATGTCGCGCCGGCCCGCGCAGCGTTCACCACGGTATCACCCGGCGCGATGTCGAGCACCCAGTACCCGGACGCCGAGTCGTCGCGCATCGCGATTCGTGGAGCGACGGGCACGCCGCTGCCGAGCCATGGTGACGCCGGCACGAGCGCCGGCTCAGTGTATACCTCGCTCATCAACCGCTCGTCGAGATGATCCGGATCGTCCATGAACACTTTCATGCTGAAGTGCACGTTGCCGGTCGCGCCAGGCTGTGCGCGCGTCAGCCGGATCTGCTCGAGCACCTCGTCGGTCCGCCAGGCGGACGAATTCGTGAACGCCACCTTGCCGGTATAGTTGCCCGGCCACATGTGGCGACCCTTCAGGTTCTGCTCGGTCCACCACTTCAGCAGCACGGGGTAGCTCTGCTCCGGGCGATTCACCGCCCAGTAGAGCTGCGGAGTGAAGTAGTCCACCCACCCCTCGTGCAGCCACTTTCGCGCATCGGCGTAGAGCTTGGCGTACTGATCGAGCCCGCGCACCGACGCCGGATAGCCGGGCCGCCAGATACCGAACGGACTGAGACCGAACCGCACCCACGGCTTCGTCGCGTGAATGCTCTCGTACAGCTCCTTGATGAGCACATTCACGTTCTCGCGCCGCCAGTCATCCCGCTCCAGCGTGCCGCCACCCTGGCGATAGCGCCGATAGGTGGACTCGTCCGGAAACTCGATCTCACGGCCGTTGCGCGATTCCGGATACGGATAGAAGTAGTCGTCCATGTGCACGGCATCGATGTCGTAGCGGCGTACAAGATCGAGCACGACGTTGGTGGTGCGTGCGCGTACGGCAGGATCCCCCGGATCCATCCACAGGAACGAGCCATACGTGCGCACCAGCTCCGGCCGGCTGCGACTGACGTGGCTGGCCGACGTCGACTTGCTCGCGGGATGCTTCGCGCGGTACGGATTGATCCAGACGTGCATCTCCAGGCCGCGCTTGTGCGCTTCCGCCGTCGCGAACGTGAGCGGGTCGTAGAACGGATCCGGCGCGCGCCCCATCTCCCCCGTGAGGAAGTCCGACCACGGCTCGAGCGACGACTGATAGAGCGCATCGGCCGCCGGCCGGACCTGGAGCACGATGGCGTTCATGCGCAGCTGCACGAGCTTGTCGAGCATCGCGATCAGCTCGGACTGCTGCTCCGCAGTGCTGAGGCCCGGCCTGGACGGCCAATCGATGTTGCTCACCGATGCGACCCAGGCCGCGCGAAACTCGCGGGGCACTGGCGGTGGCGCACTGTCGGCTACTGCCCGTGACGCGGGCGGTAGCTGGCCGCACGCGCTGGCGGGAATCACTGCACACGATGCGAGCACGAACGGCATCGCGAGACGACGTAGCTGAAGCATGAGAGACATTCCCGGGTGATGGATCGACGACTACCGCACCGACGCCTGCGTCAGCACTCGGCGGTACACCGTGAGGTATCGCGCAGCGCTCTTCTCCCATCCGAAGTCGCGCGCCATCGCCTCGCGCATCATCTCCTCCCACGCGTCGGTCTCGCGATACTGATCCACCGCGCGCATGGCGGCGCGCATGAAATCCGCCGGCGTATAATCGTCGAACAGGAAGCCGGTGACGCCGTCCTCGATGGTGTCCGCCAATCCACCGACCCGCCTCGCCACGGGGATGGTGCCGTATCGCTGCGCGCGCATCTGGGTGAGGCCGCACGGCTCGTACTGCGAGGGCATGAGGCACATGTCCGCGCCAGCGAGCAGCAGGTGCTCGAACTCGTCCGTGAAGTCGAGCTTCACCGCGATCCGGCTCGGCGCCCGTTCGGCCAGCTCGGTGAGCATCGCCTCGTAGCGCGCTTCACCATGGCCGAGGAAGATGTACTGTGCGTCGAACGCGAAGTAGCCGGGATCGCCGAGGATCAGGTCCAGCCCTTTCTGCGAGACGAGCCGCGCCGTGAGCGCGAAGATCGGCGCCTGCCACCGGCTCATGCCGGTCGCACGCTGGAGGGCGACGCGACAGCGCTTCTTGCCCTGCAGGTTCTCGGAGGAGAATCGACGCGGGATGAAGGTGTCGCGCGACGGATCCCACACGTCCTGATCGATGCCGTTCACGATCCCGACGAGCCGGTCACGCAGCCCCACGAACACGCCATCGAGCCCGAACCCTCCCTTCTCCGTGCGAAGCTCGTGCGCGTGCGTCGGGCTCACGGTGATCACCAGATCGGAGAACACGAGCCCGCCCTTCAGCAGGTTCAGGCGGCCGTACCATTCGAGCTGACGATCGTTGTACAGAAGCGGCGAGAGCCCGATCTCCGGCATCGTCGATTCCGGAAAGTGACCCTGGTAGCCGGCGTTGTGCACCGAGAGCACGGCCCGGATCCCCTCGTAGTAGGAATGCGCGAGGAACTCGGTCTTCAGATACACGCTCGCCAGCGCCGTCTGCCAATCGTGCGCATGCAGGATGCTCGGCGCCTGCGGCATCACGCGGGGCAAGGCCACGAGCACGGCTCGCGTGAACAGCGCGTAACGCTCGGCGTTGTCCGGGTAATCTCCCGCGTCGTCGCCGTACAAGCCTGGTCGGTCGAAGTATTCCTCGCTCTCCACGAACAGCACGCGTGGCGCGCCAGTCGCCTGTGGCGCGACCGGCTCGAAGATGCGCGCCGTTTCCGTACGGGGCCCCCCCCCGACCGCGAACGCCGGCCCGACCGGCTGCACCTCGACCCGCTCCCGGATCACCGCGTACAACGGCATGAACACGGTGACGGGAATGCCCGACGCGGCCTGATACTTCGCGAGGCTGGACACCGCTTCGCCCAGTCCGCCCGTTCGCGCATACGGCGAGAGTTCGGGAACGAGATGCACGACGGGAGCCGGCGAACCATCGGGCCGCACCAATGGTGCGGATGCATTCGCCGCGAGTGGCGTGGCCTGCACAGCGGTCCTCCGGGTGCGACTGGGACGCTGCGTCGGACGAATGCCTTCCCTGGCACCTTCCCCGACGCCACGCGGTGAGCTTGGCGCCACCGTGGCGCCAGCAGGATCGTTGTGCTGGATCGGCACCATCGTGCCGGAGTCAGAAGGAGTCGAACCGCTGGTCATGATGTGGAACGAGCCAATGAGTGATTCACGCACATGCGCAAAAATACGCCCACCACGCGGGCCCAGGTTGCGTCCGCATTGGCCGGCATCCAACATGTCGAGAGGCATCGCCATCGCATAGACCCGGGAATCGACGCACCCTCTCTCCGCGCCGCTTCCGCGCGGATATCGTCCGCTCGATCACATCCAGACGAATGAACCAGAGCCGCCGAAAATTCCTGGCCACCGTCACCTCGGGCGCAACCTCGGCAGCGGCGCTCGCGGCCGCCGCCGGCGCGCTTGCCCCGGCAGCGGCCATGGCCAGTTCGCTGGATGATCGCCTGGAGCCCGGTGCAGACCTCCGCCCGCCGGCCATGGATCCCGTGGTCCGCGAGCTTCTGCTCGAGGCGCTCGATGCGGCACGAAGTGGCGGCGCGCAGTTCGCCGACGCTCGCCTGTCACGCTATCGGAACAGCTCCGTGAGCACGCGGGAACAGCAGATCGTGAACGTGGCCGAGGGCGACACGATGGGCGTCGGAGTGCGGGTGCTTGTGCAGGGTACGTGGGGATTCGGCGCCACTCGCGACCTCACGAAGGCCGGCGTCGTGGCCGCCGCACGTGAAGCGGTCGCCATCGCGCGCGCCAACCGACTGCCCGAATCGGACCGGGTGCGGCTGGCGCCAGCGCCCGTCGTGCGCGATGGGCGCTGGCAGACGGCGTACACCATTGATCCGTTCGACGTGCCGATCGAGCAGAAGGCCGACCTGCTGCTGCGCACCAACGCGGCGGCGTTGAAGGCGCCGAACGTTCGCTTCGTCACCAGCTCGATGCTCTTCGTGAAGGAGGAAAAGAGCTACGCCAATTCCGAGGGCACGTTCACGCAGCAGACGGCCGTCCGGAGCTGGATGCCGTTCACCGCGACCGCCGTGTCCACCGACCGCACCGACTTCCAGTCGCGTGGCGAGGTGATCGCGCCGATGGGTCGCGGATACGAATACCTCCTCGAGAAGAAGCCCGTCGAGAACGCACGTCTCTGGGGCGAGCAGGCCTCGGAAAAGCTGAAGGCGAGATCGGTGGATGTCGGCCGGTACGATCTGGTGCTCCACCCCAGCCACCTGTTCCTCACCATTCACGAATCGGTCGCCCATCCCACCGAGCTCGATCGCGCGCTCGGCTACGAAGCCAACTACGCCGGCACCAGCTTCGCCGCGCCGCCCCGCGAGGTGCTGGGAACGCTCCAGTTCGGCTCGCCCCTCATGCACATCACTGGTGACCGCGATCAACCCGGGTCGCTTGCTGCGATCGGGTGGGACGACGAAGGCGTGGAGCCCGATCGATTCGACATCATCCGCCGCGGCGTACTGGTGGACTACCAGACGACGCGCGAACAGGCGCCGATGCTCGACTGGTGGTACGCGCGGCAGGGGAAGCCGATGCGATCGCACGGCTGCTCCTACGCCCAGCGGTCATCCGACGTCCAGTTCCAGCGCATGCCGAATGTCTCCCTCATGCCCGGAGAAAAGGACCTGGGATGGGATGACCTCATCGCCGCGACCGACCGCGGCATCGCCATCTTCAGCCGTGGTTCGTACTCCATCGACCAGCAACGCTACAATGCGCAGTTCGGCGGCCAGCTCTACTACGAGATCCGGGGCGGCAAGATCGTCGGGATGCTGAAGGACGTCGCCTACCAGATGCGAACACCCGAGTTCTGGAAGTCGCTCGACCTCCTCGGCGGTGCGAAGAGCTGGGAAATGGGTGGCACCTTCAACGACGGCAAGGGACAGCCCGGGCAGTCGAACGCGGTGAGTCATGGCTGCCCGCCGAGCCGGTTCCGGAACGTGAATGTGGTGAACACGGGGAGGACCGCGTGACCCGCGATCTGCGCGCGTTCCGCCACCGGGTCGTGACGGCGATGATTCCATCCCGTCCGGCCGTCGCGCCAACGAAACACCGGCCTCGTGCTGTCGTATAATCGATGTGTCCGTCGTGAACGACCCTTTTCCCCGATACCCATGACCACCAGGCGTGACTTCCTGAAAACCGGCGCCGCCGCCGGCGCCCTCGCGCTGGGCGCGCCGGCACTGGCGAGAGCCGATTCGCTCGCCCGCGGCGCGTCTCCCCCGTCCGAACCGCCGGCAATGGATCCGGCGACGAAGGAGCTGCTCACCGAAGCGCTGAACGCGGCGACGATGGGTGGGGCGGAGTTCGCCGATGCCCGCATCGGACGCTACCGCAACAACTTCGTCATCACTCGCGAGCAGCAGATCATCAACGTGGTCGACACGGACACCCTCGGCGTCGGCGTCCGGGTGCTCGTGAAGGGCACGTGGGGGTTCGGCGCTTCTCGCGATCTCACGAAGAGCGGCGTGGTGGCGGCTACGAAAGAGGCGCTGGCGATCGCGAAAGCCAATGCGCTGACGGCGGCCGACCGGGTGCGCCTCGCACCCGCCAGCCCCACTCCGGATGGACGCTACGTCACCCCGCACACGATCGATCCCTTCACCGTGCCGATCGAGCAGAAGGCCGACCTGCTCATCCGCGCGAATGCCGAAGCCATGAAGGTGCCGGGGGTGAAGTTCGTGAACAGCAACATGTTCTTCGTGAAGGAAGAGAAGAACTACGCGAACACGGAAGGGACGTTCACGACGCAGACGGTGATACGCAGCTGGCTCCCCTTCGCCGCGACGGCGGTGAAGCCCGACTTTTCCGACTTCCAGACGCGCACCAACGTGATCCAGCCGATGGCGCGCGGCTACGAATACCTCGTCGCCGCCAGGCCCGTGGAGAATGCGCGGCAATGGGGCGAAGAGGCGGCCGAGAAGCTCAAGGCCAAGGGGGTGGACGTGGGTCGGTACGATCTCATCCTGCATCCGAACCACCTGTGGCTCACCATTCACGAGAGCATCGCGCATCCCACCGAGCTCGATCGCGCCATGGGGTACGAGGCCAACTACGCTGGAACGAGCTTCCTGGCGCCGCCGCGCGAGAAGCTCGGCTCGTTCCGTTACGGGCCGAGCATGCTGAACATCCAGGGCGATCGCTCGCAGGAAGGTGGATGCTCGACGATCGGATGGGACGACGACGGCGTGAAGCCGGACGAGTTCCTGATCATCAAGGAGGGTGTCGTCAACGACTACCAGACCACGCGCGAGCAGGCGCCCATGCTGGACTGGTGGTACACCAGCCAGAAGCGACCCGTGCGAAGCCACGGGTGCAGTCATGGCGACAACTGGAGCAGCGTGCAGTTCCAGCGCATGCCGAACGTCTCGCAGCTCCCGGGCACGAAGGAGCAGGGCTGGGACGACCTGATCGCCGCGACCGATCGCGGCATCGGCATCGTGGGCGACGGCAGCTTCTCGATCGATCAGCAGCGCTACAACGCACAGTTCGGCGGTCAGTTGTTCTATGAGATCAAGGGAGGAAAGGTCATCGGCATGTTGAAGGACGTCGCGTATCAGATACGCACGCCGGAATTCTGGAATGCCCTGGACATGATGGGTGGACGCGCGAGCTATGAGATGGGCGCGAGCTTCTTCGACGGAAAGGGACAGCCTGCACAATCGAATGCGGTGAGTCACGGCTGCGTGCCGAGCCGCTTCCGCAACATCAACGTCATCAACACGGGGAGAAAGGCATGAGCGCCCCCAGAAGCCTGTTCGGAACGGACAGCCCGCTGTCGCCCAACGACATGATGTCCCGGGCCGAGGCGCAGGCGTTTCTCGAGCGCATCGTGAAGCTGTCGAAGGCTGACACCATCGGCGTGCAGCTCAACGGCGGGTACACCGGCAACATCCGTTTCGCCGCCAATCGCATCTCGACCTCGGGCGGCGTGAGCAATTCGCAGCTCGTGGTGCAAAGCGGATACGGGCCCAAGCACGCCGTCGTCACGACGAGCGATTTCTCGGCCGCCGGCGTGGAGCGAGCCGTGCGACAGAGCGAGGCGATTGCGAAGCTTGCGCCAGATGATCCCGAGAACATGCCGTTGCTGCCTCCGCAGCAGTACGGCGACGTCGATTCCTGGTTCGATTCGACGGCGAATCTCACCCCGGCCGACCGCGCGGCGGCCGCGCGCACGGCCATCGACGCCGCGAAGGCGGCAGGAGATCTCGCGGCTGCTGGCTTCATCGTCGCCGGCACGAACTACAACGCCATCGCGTCCAACACGGGGTTGTATGCCTACTTTCCCTCTACCAGCGCCAACTACCAGCTCACCGTCCGCACCAACGACGGCACCGGCTCCGGCTGGGCGGCGGCGGATCATCCGGACTGGCGACAGATCGACTTCAAGTCGGTGAGCGATCGCGCCATCCAGAAAGCGCGTGCCTCGCGCAATCCGGTGGCCGTCGAGCCAGGCCGCTACACGGTGATCCTCGAACCTCAGGCGGTCGGCGATCTCGTACAGCTGCTGGCGTTCTCCCTCGATGCGCGCAGCGCCGACGAAGGACGCTCGGCATTCGCCAAGCAGGGAGGCGGCACGAAGATCGGCGAGAAGATCGTTGATTCGAAGGTCACGCTCTTTTCCGACCCCGCCGATCAGCAGCTGCTCGGCCAACCCTGGACTGGCGAAGGACTCCCGCTCGGCCGCGAGGTCTGGATCGAGAACGGCGTGCTGAAGCAGCTCAACTACTCACGCTTCTGGGCGCAGAAGAAGAACGTGCGCCCGAACGGCGGGCTGGGATCGGTGAAGATGGTAGGCGGAGACGCGACGACCGAGCAGATGATCGCGTCGACCCCGCGCGGCATCCTCGTCACCCGGCTGTGGTATCTGCGTCAGGTCGATCCCCGCACCGTGCTGTATACCGGACTCACACGGGATGGGACCTTCCTGATCGAGAACGGGAAGGTGACGCGATCGGTGAAGAATCTTCGCTTCAACGAGAGCCCGTTGTTCATGCTGAATAACCTGGAGATGATTGGCCGCGCCGACCGTATCGCGGGCACCGAATCGGGCGGGAACGTGGTGTTCCCCACGCTCAAGGTTCGCGACTTCAACTTCACGAGCCTGAGTGACGCTGTTTGAGCGGCCGGCGAACTGAAAACTGCTCGTGAACCGTGAACCGTGAACCGTTCGAAATAAGGAGCTGTCAGTTGTCAGTTCGCCGCACGCCTCTCGCCTCTCGCCGCACGCCCGCGCGCCCTAGCGCGCGGCAAAGGTATCGCACGCCTTCGGGTCACCCGAGTCGAACCCTTTCTTGAACCAGCTCACGCGTTGCGCCGACGAGCCGTGGGTGAACGACTCCACGTTCGTGCTCCGGCCGGTTTTCTGGAGGATTCGGTCGTCGCCGACTGAAGCGGCCGCATTCATCCCCTCTTCGATGTCGCCCTGACTGAGATTGTTGCGCTGCTCCGTCGAGCGACCCCACACGCCGGCGAAGCAGTCGGCCTGAAGCTCGAGCCGTACCGAGTACTGGTTCGCCGAGCCCGGATCGCCCTGTTGTGCGCGGCGCACCTGTTGATCGGTGCCCAGCAGATGCTGCACATGGTGTCCGATCTCATGCGCGATCACGTACGCCTGCGCGAAGTCGCCCGATGCGCCGAGCCGGCGCTGTAGCTCGTCGTAGAAGCCGAGGTCGATGTAGACCTTCTCGTCCAGCGGGCAGTAGAACGGACCCATCGCCGACTGCCCCGTGCCGCATCCGGTGGCGGTCGCATCGCGAAAGAGCACGAGCTTCGCGTCGCGATACTGCGCGCCATACTTCGGAAGCAGCGTGGCCCACGTCCGCTGCGCATCGTCGAGCACCTGGCCCACGAACACGACCTGCGGCTCCTCGCGAGCGGAGTCCGCCGCCGACAAGCCACCACCCGATGTCGACGTCACCCCCGGTTGCAAGCCGGACTCGCCGATGAAGTCACGTCCGAAGACGAGGCTGAGGACGAGCAGCACGACCGTGCCTCCGATTCCCATGCCCGCCCTGCCGCCCAGTCCTCGCTTGTCCTCGACGTTCGAGCTGCGTCCCCCAGATCCGAAGCGCATCGCAATCCTCTGTGTGCGTGGTGATAATCGCGTGCAAAGCAATTTTCCGACCGGCACGCTGAGTTCGTTCGCGGAGCGGCTTGGCAAACACGGCCGTGACAACTCCTGACGTCGGCGCGTCTTGCATCGAGCACTGTCTCGTCGATGGCTCCCGAGTGTCCCGTTCCCCTTCGTCCGACCCGGATGAGAATCGCCGAATTGACTCTTCACGCGCGCGCCGATCGACTCGAACGCATCGAGGCGGAGTTGCGTCGACGGCTTCGGCCGAGCTGCGCGGAGATGCCCGACGATCAGTTCCAGGAACTGGTCCAGCGGATGGCCGCCCTTCAGCTCAAGTACGAGTTGCGGGGCGCTGACAGCAACCACTGAGCGCCGACAGACTCGCGCCGCGCCGACTCGCTCGCGCAGCACCCGCACGCTGACGGACGCCTGCGCTATGTTGGTGGAGGTGCAACCGACCTCCGTTCCACTCCGCCCGTCATGACCGAACAACAGCAGCCCGCCGACGCGACGCAGCTTCCCAACTGCCCCAAATGCGAGGGGCCGATGTGGGATAACCGGGTCGGGAAGAAGAACCCCAAGGCCCCCGACTTCAAGTGCAAGGACCGCGAGTGCGACGGGGTGGTCTGGCCCCCGCGCGGCGCAAAGCCGGCCGAGGCTGCACCGGCTGCCGCGCCCTCCGGTCCGGTGGCGCCGGGCATGCCCGCCTGCCCACTGTGCGGCGGCCCGATGTGGGATGACCGCACGTCCAAGCGGAATCCGCGCGCGCCCGATTTCAAGTGCCGCAACAAGCCGAAGGAGCGCGGCGGGCCGGGCTGTGAAGGCGTGATCTGGCCTTCACGCGATGGGTCGCCCAGCCCCTATCCGGCGTCGGCACCTCGGAAGCCGAGTGGGAGCGAGAAGTCCGCAGGCTCCCACGACAGTGTCCCCTCGTCGATGAACCGGCCCCCATTCGACGACGCGCCCCCGCACGACGACGACGACCTGCCGTTCTGAGTCAGACCAGGGAGCGGATCCACCCACCGTCGACGGGAATGGATGCACCCGTGGTGTAGCTCGCGCGCTCCGACGCGAGAAAGGCTACCATCGCTGCGAACTCGTCGGGCCGACCAAGACGCCCCATGGGAATCTGCCCTTCCCACACGGCGACCTGCGCCTCGGCCGACGTCCCGCGCAGCGTCGCGTTGCGCGCCGCGAGCTCGTCCACCCGCTGCGTGCGCGTGTAGCCTGGCATCACGCAGTTGACGGTGATGCCGAACGGCGCGACCTCGTTCGCCAGCGTGCGCGCGAACCCGGTGACCGCCGCGCGCACGCTGTTGGACAGGATGAGGTTGTCGACAGGCTGCTTCACCGCGATCGACGTCACGTTGATGATGCGTCCCCAACGACGCTCCTTCATCCCCGGCAGCACGGCGCGCGTCAACTCCACGACGCTGTCCAGATTCTGGCGAACCGCCTCGTGCCACGCATCGGCCGAATGCGATTCGAACGGACCCGCCGGCGGGCCACCTCCATTCGTCACAAGAATGTCGACGCGACCGAACGCGCGGGTCGCCGACTCGACGATACGCGCCACGTCAGCCGGGTGACTGACGTCGCCCGTGATCGCCTCGACCTCCCCACCCAGCGCCCGGATCGCGTCGGCAGTCTCGCGCAATGCCGCGTCGCCCCGAGCGCACACCACCACGCGCGCACCCTCGCGTGCGAGTTCCTCCGCCACCGCGCGCCCCAGTCCGCGACTGGACGCCGCGACGAGTGCGACCTTGCCACCGAGACCGAGGTCCATCGCTACTTCCGGTGGAAATAGCTGTCGGTGCCGTCCAGCCAGTCCTGCCGCGGCGGGCTGAAGACGTCGACGTCTAGGGTGTCCTCCAGCGCACGCGCCTCGTGCGGCACATTGGACGGAATGTGCAGCACCTCACCCTCGCGCACGATCACCTCGCGCGCGCGATCGGCGCCGATCCAGAAGTGCAGCGCGCCCGACAGGATGTAGGTGATCTGCTCGTTGTGATGGGAATGCTGCGGAACGACTGCATCCTTCTTCAGGTACACGTGCGCGATCATCATGTCCGTGCCGGTGATGAGCCGGCGCGAGATGAGATCGGTGACGCGCTCCTCTGGAAGGTCGGACCATCTGACGTGACGAACGGACGAGGCGTCTGGCATGCGCGAGAGCTGGGTAGAGGGGATCGTGGGAGCAGAAACGTCGCCCGATGGCGACGGGTCCGCCACCCGCGTGTCACGAGCACTCCACGCGCGTCATGCGCCGGAGTCTGGCCGGCACGGCGCGAGCGCCATAAGCTCCCGGTGACACCACCGATCACGATCACCCGTACAGATGGGCATGATCCAGTCACCCGGCACCCCGCCCCCAGCGCCTCTGCCTCCCGCCGCACCGGGCGTGACGAGTATTTCCTCGCGCGTGCTCAACGGCGCACCCATGAGCGCGCAGGAGGTGAGTGCGCTCCGGGCTCGGCGACGCGTGCTGTCCGATCAGCTCGAGTCGGCCGACGGTAGGCGGAAGGAGCTTTCTCAGCTGGCCCGCAACGCGACCGGCGCCGACAAGGCGGGACTGGAGCAGCGGATTGGTGTCCTCGACGCCCGCCTTGCGCGGCTCGAAACCGACATCGACGAGACGGGCAGGCTCCTGTCGTCCGCGCCCGCGGCGCTCGTGAGCTCGCGCGGGAGCCCGGACTTCACGATGGACCGTGCCATCCCGATCGTCGGCATGCTCTCGGTCTTCGTGCTCTTTCCCATCGCGATGTCCATCGCGCGGAATATCTGGCGGCGCGGTTCACTGCCTCGCTCGGCGACGCCGGATCGCGAATCGGCACAACGACTCGAACGAATGGAGCAGGCGATGGAGGCCATCGCGATCGAGATCGAACGGGTTTCGGAAGGCCAGCGATTCGTCACGAGACTGCTCGGCGAGCAGCGTGTCGGCGTTCCGGTGGGACAAGGGGAGCGAGCAGTCGCCCGGTCGGCCGAGCTGTCCCATTTGCCGGCGAGCGAGCGCAACCCGAGCTAGTCGCGCGATCGACGCACGACAGCCCGTCGCGCCGTCAGGCCTTCCAGCTCAACGCGATGAGCGCTTCGACGGAGAGCGAAAACCAGTTGGCGGGGAAATCGCGCACCCGGCGGACGGCGGCGTCGCTCGCGAAGATCAGGGAAATGCCGCGACGACGATCGTAGTCGGCGAAGGGCCGTTCCGACACTTGCCATCGAACGCCGTCCTCATCGACGAACACTCGTTCGCGAGGATCGGCACGTTCGGCGGGCGCTGGCACAGCGCACTCGGAGGAGTCGGGCATCTGGACGAATCTACATCGGGGATGTTGCCGTGACGACAAGGTTGGGGCGGACGACGACGCAAGGTCGCGACACTCCGTTCGCCCGTCAATCGCCGAAGCATACGTTCATGATGGCGCATGGGTTCCATCAGCTCGCGACCGCTAACCCGTGCCGGCCTTCCGAGACCACTTCGCCTTCGCCGCTAGGTCGTACGCGACTCACCGTCCGCACTACCCGGCGGCGCTATACGAATGGGTCGCTCGTCACTCGCCCGCCCGGGTTCGATCACGAGCGCTTCTTTGCCGAGGTCGATCGTGTACTTCGGCGTGGAGGCGCTCTCGCGGTGTGGAGTTACGGACTCGTCAGCATCGAGCCGTCCGTGGACCGGGTGCTACGTGCCTTCTACCATGACACGCTCGGCGACTACTGGCCGGCGGAACCTGCCATGGTGGACCGCGGGTATGCCGACATCGCGCTGCCATATCCGGAAATCGTGGCTCCCAGGTTCACCATGGAAGCAGAGTGGACGCTGGATCACCTCGGCGGATTTCTGTCGACCTGGTCGGCGGTCGGCCGCTACCGGGCGGCGACGCATCGCGATCCGCGGCCCGGCGTCATGGAGCGACTCCGGAAGGACTGGGGTGACTCATCTCATCGAATGGCGAACTGGCCGTTGATCGTTCGGGTCGCGAGGAGGCCATGATCGCGCCGCTAAACGCTTCCGACCCCGGATCAGCGATGGGGAGACGATCGAGTCACGACACCAACAGCGCAGATTGCAAATTTTCAGGCGTTCTGCACGATGTACAGCGTTCTCGCGCTCCGACCATTTAACCGATTGGCTCGGACTTTTCGGCCGATCACGACGAACATCGTGTCGTTAGCGTGACAGCCTGACCGAGGTGACGCATCGCACATTCGTGGCCCCACCGTTGCCTTTCCGCATGTCGGAACGCAACCGGGCCAGGCGATGGTCCGGGACAGTCGAGAGAAGCACGTTTCTCTCCCTTGTTCGTCTCTTCCTCCGTCCCTTCACAATGCGCTCTCGCTCGATCGGCCTGCTTCTGTCAGGCATCGTCCTGTCGAGCGCCTGCTCGATGGACGCGACCGCACCATCGTCGCTCGAGCCTGTTTCGCCTGCATCGGGAACGCGAGCGGGCGATGTGAAAGGCAACGGCACCGCCGCGATCGACGAGTTCGACGGCGGGACCATTACATCGTATACGGTCACGATCGATCCTCGGCGCCGAAACGTGTTGCATTTCGGACCGCACACGCTCGACATTCCGTCCAGGGCCATTTGTACCGCGACATCCGGGTATGGCCAGTCCTCGTTCGAGCTGGATTGCCCGCGCGAGAGTGGGCCGGTGACTATCACGGCGCTGGTGCGTTCCACTGCGACCGGGATCCCGCGCATCGACGTGTCGCCAGCGATGCGCTTCAGTGCGAGACGGACCGTCATCCTCTCGCTCTACGTCCCGACGCTAACTCCTGACCCGACAGCGTGGCGCATCCTGTACTGTGCCACGCAGTCGATGGATGCGTGCATCGACGAGGCGGAGCTGGATCCGACACTGGCCACGCATCTCGACTACGGGAGCAGGACACTCTTCCGCCGCATCAAGCACTTCAGCGGATACTACGTGGAGTCGTAGACTCGCCCGTGTCACGTTCATCGGATGGTTCCTCGCACGCTCGTGCTGCGCATCTCCGCCTGGTGGACCCGGAGGAAGCGGACGCCCCGGCGCGCGCGCTGATCGAGGAAGGACGTACGCTCGACAAGCTGGGGCAGCGTGCGGAGGCGCGAGCGCTGTACGAGCGCGCCCTGCGCAGCCTGGAGACGACGTCGGCGTCGGTGGCGTCGATGCTGCTGCGCAGGATCGCCAGCACGTACGAGCTCGACGCGGATTATCAGGCGGCGGCCGATTGTGCGGAAGCGGCGGTGGCGACGGCCGAGCTTGCGGACGACCGCAATGCGCTCGGTCACGCGCTCAACGTGCTCGCGGCCGCGCGCTGGCATGAGGGCGAGCTCGATGTCGCGCAGCAGCTCTTTCAGGACGTGCTCCAACGCGGCGCGAGCTCGACCGATCCACGCCTTCACGTGGATGTCACGATCAATCTTGGCTCGCTGGCGAAGATCCGCGGCGATTTTCGTGAGGCGCTCCGGTATTACCAGGATGCGCTCGCTCACGGCCGCCGCCACTCGCTCCTCGACGACATGGTCGCCACGCTGAACGAGCTAGGCATGGCGAACATGGAGCTGGGCCGATTGGATGCGGCGGACAGTGCCTTTGCCGAAGCGCTGACGATTGCCAACGCGCTCGGTGGGCTGTCGCTGCGCATCGAGCTCGAGTTGAACTGCGCCGTGCTCGCCATCCAGCGCCGGGACTTCGACGAGGCGAGACGCCGCTGCGACCGCGCTATGTCGCTCGCCGCACACCACGGTGACGCGCGCGCGAAGGGTGAGGCGGAAAAGGTCTACGGCATCATCGCGCGGGATACGGGCGATCTCGTCGCCGCCGAGGGGCACTTGCGGCGTGCGGGGGAGGCAGGCGCTGGCGTGCGCGATCTGAGACTGGAAGGTGAGGCAAGCCGCGAGCTGGCCGAGGTGTATGGGCGGCTCGGGCGCAATCGGGAAACGATTCAGGCACTGAACCGCGCGCACGTCTGCTTCACCATGCTGCGCGCGCGGCACGAGCTGGCCGATGTGACACGCCGCCTCACGAAGCTCGAAGGCGAGTTCCTCGACGTCGTTCGACGCTGGGGTGAGTCGATCGAGTCGAAGGACGTGCTCACCCAAGGGCACTGCGAACGAGTCGCCGACCTCGCGAGCGCGCTCGCCGCAAAGGCCGGGCTCGACGACGCATCGCTGTTCTGGTTTCGCATGGGTGCGTTGCTGCATGACGTCGGGAAGCTCATCGTCCCAGCCGACCTGCTGAATCGTCCGGGGCAGCTCACCGACGAGGAGTGGGCGCTCATGCGGCAGCACCCGGACGCGGGTGAGCGGATGCTGGCGGATGTGCAGTTCCCGTGGGACGTCACGCCGATGGTGCGCAATCACCACGAACGATGGGACGGCAAGGGGTACCCCGACGGTCTCGAGGGCGACGCGACCCCGCTGGCGGCGCGCATCCTGTGCATCGCGGACGTGTACGATGCGCTGACGACGGAGCGCAGCTACAAGCGCGCGTACTCGCACCTCGAGGCCATGGAGATCATGCGCCGCGAGGTGGGGCGGCAGTTCGACCCGCAACTCTTCATCAAGTTCGAGGATCTCGTGCGGCGTGGCGCGGTAAAGACGCCGCCCGTGGCGCACCTCGCCATCCCATCGCGAACCACCGGCGCGATCGGCGCCGTGATGGCGTCGGAGGAGGACGATCTCACCGGAGCGTTGGTGCGTCGGGCGTTCGTCAACGTCACGGCGGCCGTGCTCGCCGAGCGTCGGCGCACGGGGGCGCCGGTGTCGATGTTCGTGCTCGACGTCGATCAGTTCAAGGCGGTGAACGACACGTACGGCCATCTCACCGGTGACGACGCGCTGCGACTCGTCTCGGGGGCGATCCGGGACAACCTCCGGCCGGGCCAGTACGTGGGGCGTTATGGAGGAGACGAGTTCGTGGTGCTCCTGCCGGGGTTGGATGCACGGGCAGCGCAGGCGTTCGCGAACGAAGTGCGTCACACGATGGCCTCGCTCCCGATTCCCCTGCGCGAATCGAGTGGGCAGGCATTATCGGTGACGCTGTCGATCGGTGTCGCGACGGCGCCGGTGCATGGGGAGACGTTCGAGGCGCTGTTCACGTCTGCCGATCGCGCGCTGTTCGAGGCCAAGCGCGCGGGCCGCGACACGGTCGTCGTCGCGAGCACCGAGCATGACGGACCCCCGCAGCTCGCGTTCAGCCGGTTCGTGGGACGAGTACCGGAGCTGCGGGCGCTCGTGAGCGCCCTCGATGACAGCGGCCGGGTGGGACCGCAATGCCGCCTCATCATTGGCGAGGCCGGAGTGGGGAAATCGACGCTCGTGCGACAACTCATGCCCGAAGCGCGACTGCGTGGCGCCGCCCTGGTGACGGGCCGGGCACTCGAAAGCGAGAGCCGCGCGCCATTCGGGCCGTGGGCGGAACTGGTGCTCGCGCTGCACGGGCTCGGTCTCGCGACCTCGCGTCCCTGGCCGCTGCTCGAGCGCCTCGTCCCGTCGCTGCGCGGAACGCTCGATCCCGTTGCGTTGCCGCCGCTCGATCCGAGCCATGGACACCAACTCTTGCAGGAGCTGGTTGGTTTTCTCCGGGTGACGAGCGAGACGCGACCGCTCATGCTCGTGCTGGAGGACATGCACTGGGCCGACACGGCCAGTTGGGACGCGCTCGAGTACGTGATGTCGCAGCTCGCCGTCGAGCGCGTATTCATCGCGATCACGCTGCGCAGCGAAGAGGCCGCGTACGGCGTGGTGCGCGAACGCCGCCGCCGTCTGTCGCGCGACGAGCGTGTGCGCGAGCTGCAACTCGAGCGACTCACCGCCACCGAGATGCGCGAGTGGCTGCAAGCCGCCCTGCATCGGACCGAGCTGGGTGACGATCTGCTGGAATTCGTCCTCCGCCACACGGAAGGAAATCCGTTTCTCGTCATGCAGCTCCTGCGGACGATGATGGAGGAGGAGGTTTTCACATATAGCGGCAGCGCGTGGGTCTGGACGATTCCGACGACGCTCGTCCTGCCGGCCGGCATGTCCGACCTGGTGGGTCGACGCCTGTCACGCGTGCCCAACGACGCGCTCCGCATCCTCGTCACGGCGGCGGCGATCGGGCGCACCTTTCGGCTCGACCTGCTCGCCGAGGCCGCCGCCGTCTCGATGGACGCCGTGCTCGATGCGGTAGACAGCGGACTCGCGACGTCGGTGCTCGAACCGGCTCACGGGCAGGACGACGATACCTATCAGTTCTCGCACGCGTTGCTCATGGATGCGTTGATGCGCTCGGTGAGTCCCGCGCGGCAGCGCCTCACGCATCGTCGCGTCGCCGACCTGCTGGCCGTGCGCACGCCGCAGGCGGTCGACCAGGTGGCGTCGCACTACGCACTGAGCGGTGACGCGGCGCAGGCGTACACCTGGTGTCGAAGTGCCGCGGCGCGCGCGCTGTCGTTGTACGCGCTGGATGAGGCAACCGACTTCCTTACGCTCGCCCTGGCGCATGCCGCGACGGAGCAGCAGCGGGTGGCGGCCTACGATGAGCTGGCGCGTGCCGCCGAGCTGTCGGGCCGATGGGCCGAGGTCGAGCGCTGGTGCGATGCGATGCTCGCCTCTCCGATACTCGTCGGCGCCTACTCGCGAGCGGTGCCCGCGCAACAGCGGCGGCTGCAGGCGCGCGTCCGGCTGGGACTGGGCGCGCGGGAAACGGAGCTCGAATGTCGCGACATGCTCGCTGTCGCCGAGCGACTCGGAAGCCGAACGGACGTGGTGCAGGTCAGGTCGCTGCTCGTGCAGGCGCTCGCCCGCATGGGCCAGACCGAGGACGCGATCCGGATCGCGCGCGAATCGGTGCTGCTCGCGGAGGAGGGCGGCGACGAATCGCTGGCTGGTGAGGCGACACTTCGGCTCGCCGTCACGCTGAACAACGTGCGGCCGGCGGAGGCTGTCGACCTGCTGCTTCGACTCGTGGCGGGCGCGCGCACGCGTCGCGACCGCCCGCTGGAAGCGCGCGCGCTCCTCTCGCTGGGCGTGGCGCGCACACGCACGCGGGACGAGCGCTCCGGCACCGACGCATTCCGGGCCGCACTCGCCGTCGCGCGCGACGCGCAGGCGCTGGACGTCGCGGCGAATGCGTCGATGAACCTGGGAGTGAGCGACTTGCGCCGAGGCGACTTCGTCGCGGCGCACGAGGCATGTCAGGAAGCGCTTCGCCTCTACACGACCCTCCGAAGCAACACCAATCGCCTCATCGCGCTCTATAACCTGGCCAATCTCGAGCGGGAGCGAGGCGACGCCCAGGCGGCACTGGCGATCTATCAGCAGACCGTCGTGCTGGCGGAGCAACTCGGGGCCACGGACATCGTGATCGGTGCACACGCCGGCGTCGGGAACAGCGCCCTGCGTCTGCACGAAAAGGCTGTAGCTCGCGCGGCGCTGGCTGCCGCAACCCTGGCACTGGGATCACGGACCGACTGGTGGTTTCAGGGTCGCGAGCTGCTGGAGTCGCTCGAAGTTCGCATGGCCGCGCTCGATGGTGACCTGGGGGGTGCTCGGCGCCGGTTCCATTCCGCCGTCGCCCGCCTGGAGATGCTCGAGGTCTATCCCGCCGCATGGATGGTAGCGGACTGTGCCGCCGAAATCGCGGATGGCGACGAAGGGGTCTGGAAGGTCGTCAATCGATTCGCCGCTCATCCATCCGTGCAGGATTACGTGCCGCTTGCGGCGCGATTCACGGCCTTGCGGGACCTCGCCGACCGTCCATCAGCAGGCCGCTCAAGCGGGCCATTTGCATTTATCGGCCTCGGTGATATATTTCTTGACAGTTCGGCAATATTAGATGTACGAGTGACCGATTAATACATCAGTTGTGTTTTCAATCACTCAATCTCCTGTCGCAAAATACACGTTTCGTTGCAGTTTGCCCGATTAGCGGCGGAAAATCGGTCGGTCAGGATATCGTTTGTGTGCGGTCAAAGTGTCCTAATCAGGGCTTGGTACCCCAATGAGCGAGACAGTTTGACGGGTGCTGCAGAGCTCACCACATGGCCTCGGCATTGCCAAAGAGACTACTGCCACGACCACAGGCTTCACGTGGTGGTTTCAGCTTCCCTCCCTTTTCGAAGAGCTCAGGCTCGAGAGGTCCCGATGCGATTGCCGATGATGGCTCGCTACCCAAATTCACTGCTCTCGGCGCTGGTCCTGGCGAGCACGTTGCTCACCGGCTGCGCTGGTGAGTCGACTGCTCCGAATGCGCCGGCGCTTTCGTCAAAGCTGGCGACGTCGCCCTTCATTCCGACCGACGCGCAGAAGGCGCTCGTGGGCGCCAGCGATGGCACCTACAGCTTCTCGATCGATCCGACGCGCGACCACGTGTTGGCGTTCGGAGCCAGCCAGCTGTTCATCCCGGCGAACGCGATCTGCGACCTGGCCACCTCGTCGTACGGCGCGGCTCACTGGAACAACGACTGCTCGCTGCAGAACGAAGCGCTGACGATCACCGCGGTGGTGAAGAATGCCGCGACCGATCACCCCAGCATCGATTTCCAGCCGGCGATGCGCTTCAGCCCCGACAAGACCGTCAGTCTGTACCTGGTCGTGTCGAATCAGGCGTCGATCGATGCGAGTCGCGTCATGAAGTACTGCAACGAGACGTCGTGCGTTGACGAATCGTTGACCGACGTGGAGCTCAAGTCGAACGTCGATGTGGAGAACAAGGTGGTATTCCGTCGGATCAAGCACTTCAGCGGTTACGTGATCGCTCAGCTCACCGAGTCGGCCGACGCCTTCCTCGGTTTCTAACCGCTGTTCCCCACTCATTGATCCTCAACCACGGGTAGTACGCGAAGCCGTGTACTGCCGTACGGGAGACCACAAATGATTCGTCGCATCGCATTGACGCTTTGCGCTGGCGTCGCCGTGTTGGCCGGGGCAGCGAGCTTGTCCGAGTCGCTGAGCCGGAACGGGACCACCGGTTCCGTGAAGAAGAGCACGATGGACGTCGCGGCGTACAGCGCCCGCCGGTCCGGTTACATCGTGGCGTCTAGCTGAGTCTAGAGCATGATCGCTGGACGGCCCGCCTCGCGCGGGCTGGTCAGTGTCCGGCGGTGCCACGCACTCTGTGGGCCGCCGGACACTGAAGCTCCACTACCTCATTTCCAAGATCCCGGGCGCCCATCCGTGGCATCGACCTCCGATAGTACCGCGCGAGCCGTGCACCTCCGCCTGGTGGATTCACCGGCGGAACACCCGTCCACGCGCGCACTGATCGAAGACGCCCGCGCGCTCGACAAGCTGGGCCGCCGCGGCGAAGCCCGCGCGCTCTACGAGCAGGCACTGCGCAGCATCACGACGCCGTCGCCCTCGCTCGCCTCGATGCTGCTGCGGTGGATCGCGCGCTCTTACGAGGTGGATGCGGACTACCAGGCGGCCGAGGACTGCGCCACGGCCGCGGTGGCCACGGCCGAGCTGGGCGACGAGCGCAATGCGCTCGGCCATGCGCTCAACGTGCTCGCCGCGGTACGCTGGCGGCAGGGCGATCTCGACCACGCGGAACAACTCTTCCACGAAGCCCTCGAGCGCGGCACGAGTACGACGGATCCACGACTCCAGGTGGACGTGATGACGAACCTGGGGACGCTCGCCAGCATTCGCGGCGATTTCCGGGAGGCACTGCGTTACTACCAGGACGCGCTCGCGCACGGTCGCCTGTACTCGCTCCTCGACAACATCCTCGTCGCGCTCAACAACCTGGGCATGGCGAACATGGCGCTCGGACGGCACGACGCGGCCGAGGAAGCGTTCACCGAGGCACTGACGATCGCGAACGCCCTCGGCGGCCTCTCGACGCGCATCCAGCTCGAGGTCAATTCGTCAGCGCTCCAGATCGAGAAGCGCGATTTCGCCGAGGCCAAACGCCGGTGCGACCGCGCGATGGCGCTAGCCGAGCATCTCGACGACGCGCGGGCGAACGGTGAGGCGGAGAAAGTCTACGGGATCATCGCGCGCGAGACAGGCGACCTGGCCGCGGCCGAGACCCATCTCGTCAAGGGACGAGCGATGGCCGCCGCCGCCAACGACCTCGCGCTCGAGGGCGACACGAATCGTGAGCTCGCGGAATTGTACGGCCGTCTCGGCCGCAATCGCGAGACCTTGCAGGCGCTCAACCGCGCCCACTCCTGCTTCACCCAGCTGCGCGCACGACACGAGCTGGCGGACGTGGGCAGGCGGATGGCGCGGCTGGAGGGCGATTTTCTCGACGTCGTGCGGAAATGGGGCGAGTCGATCGAATCGAAGGACATTCATACGCAGGGTCATTGCGAGCGCGTCGCCGATCTCGCCGGCGCGCTCGCGGCCAAGGCGGGGCTGGACGAGAACTCGCTTTTCTGGTTCCGGATCGGTGCCCTGCTGCATGATGTCGGCAAGCTGATCGTTCCAGCCGAAGTGCTGAACAAGCCCGGCAAGCTCACGGAAGAGGAGTGGGCGCTGGTGCGGAAGCATCCAGAAGCTGGCGAGCAGATGCTGGCGGATGTGCAGTTTCCCTGGGACGTCTCGCCCATGGTGCGCAGCCATCACGAGCGATGGGACGGCAAAGGCTACCCCGACGGCCTCGTCGCCGAGGCGATTCCGCTGCCGGCCCGCATCCTCTGCGTGGCGGATGTATACGACGCGTTGACGACGGAGCGCAGCTACAAGCGCGCGTTCTCGCAGCTCGAGGCGATCGAGATCATGCGCCGCGACGTCGGCAAGCAGTTCGACCCGCAACTCTTCGTGAAATTCGAGGAGATGGTGCGTCGCGGAACCGTGAACGCGCCGGCGGCCGCACAGCGGGCGATGCCGGTGCGGCGCTCGGGCAAGAACGGCACGGTGACGGTCTCCGAGGAGGACGACCTCACCGGCGCGTTGGTGCGACGCGCCTTCACGAACGTCATCACCGCGGTACTGGCCGAACGGCGTCGGACGGGAGCGCCGGTGACGCTGCTCGTGGTCGACGTCGACCAGTTCAAGTCGGTGAACGATACGTTCGGCCACCTCGCGGGTGACGATGCCCTGCGCCTCGTGGTCGGCGTCATTCGCGAGCAGTTGCGGCCAGGGCAGTACGTGGGCCGGTACGCGGGCGACGAGTTCGTGATCCTCCTGCCCGGCCTCGACGCCGACGGCGGCAAGGCGATCGCCGAGGAGATCCGGCGGACGACGGCGGAGCTGCAGATCCCGCTGCGCGATCAGCCGGAGCGCGCGATGAGCGTGACGCTTTCGGTAGGCGTCGCGACGGCGCCGCAGCACGGAGAGAACTTCGAGGCGATGTTCTCCGCGGCGGATCGTGCCCTGTTCGAGGCGAAGCGCGAGGGGCGCGACAAGGTCATCGTGGCCGGGATGGAAAGTCAGGGCGCGCCGCAACTGGTGCTCAGCCGCTTCGTCGGTCGCTCGATCGAACTGCGCTCGCTCGTGACGGCGCTGGACAACAGCGCGCACGGCACGCCGCAGGCGCGTCTCGTGATCGGCGAAGCCGGCGTCGGCAAGTCGTCGCTCGTGCGACAGCTGTTGCCGGAAGTGCGCCTGCGAGGCGCGGTGATGGTGACGGGACGTGCGATGGAGACCGAGAGCCGGCCGCCGTTCGGCGTGTGGGCCGAAGCCCTCTCCGGCATTTACGAGCTCGGCATCGCACCGGCCAGGCAGTGGCCCGTGCTCGCCCGGCTCATCACGCCGCTTCGCGCGGGCACGCCGGCCACGTCGATGACGGCGCAGCTCGATCCGCTCCAGGGACACCGGCTGCTGGAAGAGCTGGTGTCGTTCCTGCGCGGCGCGAGCGAAGCGCGCCCGCTGACGATCGTGCTCGAGGACATGCACTGGGCGGACACGGCGAGCTGGGAAGCCCTGGAGTACGTGCTCGCGCAACTCACGACGGAACGCATCTGCATCGCACTCACGATCCGGAGCGAGGAAGCAGCGTACGGACCAGTGCGAGAGCGACGCCAGCGACTTTCCCGCGACGAACGTGTGCGCGAGCTGCGGCTGGAGCGGCTCACGGCGACAGAAGTCCGCGAGTGGCTGCAGGGCGCGCTCCATCGCTCCGATCTCGGCGCCGACCTCCTGGACTACGTGCTGCGCCATACGGAAGGCAACCCGTTCCTCGTGACGCAGCTCCTGCGGACGATGGCGGAGGAAGGGGTCTTCACCTACGTCGGCACGTCGTGGACGTGGACCATTCCGAGCGCACTGTCGCTGCCGGCCGGCATGACGGATCTCGTCGGGCGCCGGCTGTCGCGCCTGTCGGCCGACGCGATGAAGATCCTCGTCACCGCCGCGGCGATCGGGCGGACCTTCCCGCTCGCGTTGTTGTCCGAGGCGGCGGACGTCTCGTTGGAGGCGGTACTGGACGCGATCGACGCCGGACTCGCCACATCGGTGATCGAGCCGGCGCGCGAGCACGATGACGACACCTACCAGTTCGCGCACGCGCTCCTCATCGATGCTGTGCTGCATTCGGTGAGCCCGGCGCGGCAGCGTGTGAAGCATGAAAAGATCGCCGACGTGCTCGTGCTCCGCTCGCCGACCGCGATCGACCGCATCGCGTCGCACTACGCACGCAGCGGAAATTCGGGCAAGGCGTACGAATGGTGCCGCAAGGCCGCCGCGCGCGCGATGACGCTCTACGCGCTGGACGAGGCGGCCGAGTTTCTGCGGCACGCCCTCCAGCACGCCGGCAACGACGACGAGAGCGCCGTCGTGCACGACGAGATCGCGCGCGCGGCAGAGCAGTCAGGACGATGGGCAGACGTGGAGCGCTCGTGCGATGCCATTCTCGCGTCGCCGTCGTTCGCCGCGAAGCCCGGGCAGGCGGTCCCGGTGGAACTGCGCCGACTTCAGGCGAGGGTGCGACTCGGCCAGGGCGCACGCGAGACGGAAATCGAGTGTCGCGAACTGCTCGCAACTGCCGAACGAGTGGGCAGTTGCGCCGATATCGTGCAGACCCGGTCGCTGCTTGTGCAGACACTCGCGCGCATGGGCGAGACGGACGAGGCGATTCGTATCGCCGAGGAATCGGTGCGAATCGCCGAGGAGAACGGCAGTGATGGGCTGGCCGACGAGGCCATGTATCGCCTCGCCACCACCCTGCTCGCCGCCCGCCCGTCGGATGCAGTGGACCTGTTGCAGCGGCTCGTCGATCGCGCGCGAGGTCGCAGCGACCGCGCCATGGAGGCGCGCGCCTTCCTTTCGCTCGGCATCGCCCGCATGCGCACGAGCGACGACCTCGGAGGCGCCGACGCGTTCCGGGCCGCGTTGACGATCGCCCGCGATGCGCAGACGCTGGATGTCGCCGCCAATGCGTCGGTGAACCTCGGCGTCATCGGGCTGCGCGCCGGCGACTTCACCGGGGCGCACGAGGCACTGCAGGAAGCATTGCGGCTGTACACGACGCTGCGCAACAACGCGCATCGCCTCGTCGCGCTGTACAACCTGGCGAACCTCGAGCGCGAGCGCGGCGCGGCCGAAGAGGCGGAGCGGCTGTATCGCGAGACGGCGGCGCTGGCGACGGAACTGGACGCAGAGGACATCGCGGTGGGAGCGCATGCGGGTGTCGGACTCGCTGCGCTCCGGCTGGATGCGATGCCCGCGGCTCATGCTGCGCTCGATTCAGCGTATCAGATCTTCGCCGGCCGCACCGACTGGTGGTTCCAGGGGCGCGAGCTACTGGAATCACTGGCGATCCGCATCGATGCGCATGCCGGCCGGCATGACGCCGCGCAGGTGCGATTTCGCACGGCGGTCGAGCGGCTCGAACCGATGGATGTGTATGCCGCGGCGTGGTTGGTGGCCGATTGCGCGGCGACGCTGGCCGAGCGCGATCCGCGCGTGTGGGAGGCGGTGCATCGCTTCGCGGACCATTCCACGGTGCAGCAGTTCGTGCCGCTCGCCGCGCGCTACACGGCGCTCAAGGACATGGCGGAACGGATGCCGGGCGTGCGCTTCGCGGCGCCGGCGAAGTGACCGGCTGACCGGCCCAAGCGCCAGCCGTCAGCGAAGCGCTTCCCATTCGATCAGTGGCGCGTCGAGCACGGCGCGCTGCACCGCGTCGGACACGTCGCGCCGGAGCTGCACGTGCCGAGTGCCCTCGCCGCGCGAGTTCACCCGGTTCATGAGCAGCACGACGAACAATCCGCGCTCGGGATCGATCCACAGTGAGGTACCCGTGAAGCCCGTGTGTCCGAAGCTTCGCGGCGAGAAGTAACGGCCCGCGCTGGACGACGGGGCGGGGGTGTCCCACCCGAGTGCGCGGCTGGTGGTACCGTCCTGACGCGATGTCCACCGCGCGATCGTCCGGGGCGCGACTATGCGGACATTGGCGTAGCTGCCGCCATCGAGGAGAAACTGCGCGAACGTCGCGACGTCTCGTGCCGACGAGAACAGACCGGCATGACCGGACACCCCGCCCATGGCCCACGCGTTCGCGTCGTGCACCGTGCCCTGCAGCGGTCCTCCGCGCAACTCGTCGGAAGTAGTGGGCGCGATTCGGCGCCGATACGACCGATCAGTGGTATCGGGGGCGAAGCGGGTGTCGTTCATGCCGAGCGGGCGGAAGATGTGCCCGTCGGCGTAGTTGTCGAGCGACATGCCGGCGAGCTTCTCGAGCACCGCCTGCAGGAGCACCATGTCCCAGTCGCTGTACACCGTCTGAAATCCGGGCAGGCTCGCGAGCGGACGCGCGTTGATTTCGCGCAGATACTCGGAACGTCCCCGCGCCTGCCGGTACAGGGGCGCATAGGCTTCCAGGCCACCGGAATGCGTGAGGAGCATGCGTACGGTGATCGCCGCCTTGTCGGGCGCATCGAGTTCGGGCACGAACTCGCGAACGGGCCGGTTGAGGTCGAGCGTGCCGGACTCCTCGAGGATCATGGCCGACGTCGTGGTGGCGATGACCTTCGTGAGTGAGGCCAGATCGTAGATGCTGCCGGCGTCGACCGCCGGCGAGCCGGTGGCGTAGTCGAGGGTGCCATAGCCCTTGAGATGCACGAGTCGTCCCCATCGTCCCACCGCGATGGACGCGCCGGGCGCAGCGCCCTCGGCCAGGGCGGCGCGGAGGATGCTGTCGAGCCGGGCGGGCAGCGTGGAGTCCATGCCGACCGTGGCGGGCAGGGCGGCCTGCAGGCGCACGGCCGACGGGAGCCGCGGCGGTGGTGGACCCGGCACGGACGAAACGGGCGTAGGCAGGATGACCGGAATCTGGTTGGCCGCGGTGCGGGTGCACGCTGTGGCAAACATGAGGACCGCAACTGTGACCCCGCGAATCACACGCGAAACATTTGTGCAACGAGAGAGCGACATGTCGGAATGATACGTGGGCGCACGAGAGTCGTGCACCCAGCGACCTCGTGGCGCGCGACATGCCTTGCAGTGATGCGCGCCACCGTCCGGAGCGAAGCACTTACGAGAGAGGGCACAGGCGCAGAGCTCGCCGGGAAGCATTCCGGCGGGCTCGCTTCGTTTCATCTACGCGTACGCGGTCAGGTGATCGGCCTCCCGCCGGCCAGGCGATGCACGAGCCGGTCGAGGAACTCTAGGCCGTCATAGTACGATTTCACGAGCATCCGTTCGTCGCGGCCGTGCGCACGCGAGTCGTTCGGGTCGCCGAACAGTCCACTCACGCCGTATGTGGGGATGCCCGCCGAGCGAAGGATGCGGCCGTCGGTGGCGCCCGTGGACATCACGGGGATGACCGGCACACCGGGACCGAACAACTCGCCGGTGATGGTGGTGACCGGATCCATGATCTCCGCCGTGAGCGGGCTCGGAATCGCGTCGGCGCGATCGCCGAGCGCGATCGTCTCGCTGATCGCGACGCCGGTGTCGGCGATCACGCGCATGAGTGCCTCACGTGCTTCGCGCGGGTTGGACGTGGGCACGATGCGACAATTCACGTTGGCCGTCGCGGTCTGCGGCAGTGCGTTGTACGCGTGCCCGCCGCTGAGCCGCGTGGCCACGCAGGTGGTGCGCAGCATGGAGTTGTAGCGGGGATCGCGCTCGAGCACCGAGACCGCAGCAGCGTCGGACGCATCGGCGACGACGGCTCGCATGGCGGCGGCCAGGGCAGGCGACTCCAGCGCTGCCGTACGCTCGAAGAACGTACGAGACACCTCGTTGAGCTGCACGGGAAACCGGTGCTGCGCCACGCGCGCCAGGGCATCGACGAGCTGGTAGATCGCATTGTCCGACCGTGGCACGCTCGAGTGTCCGCCCCGGTTCCTCGCCGTGAGCGTGAAGTCCGCGTAGACCTTTTCCGCGGCTTGCACCGTGTTGAAGAACGGCTTCCCGTCACGCAGTGAACCGCCGCCGCCTTCGTTGATGGCGTACGCCGCATCGATCAGTGGACGATGGCGGTCCAGCAGGAAATCCACGCCGTTGGCGTCGCCTCCCTCCTCGTCCGCCGTGAGGGCGAGAATGACGTCGCGGTCGGGGACCCAGCCATTCTTCCGATCGCGAATCAGGTTGGCGACGAAGATCGCCGCCATCGCCTTGTCGTCGCTGGTGCCGCGGCCATAGAAATAGCCGTCGCGTTCCGTCAGCACGAACGGATCGATCGTCCAATCGGTACGAAGCGCAGCGACGACGTCCAGATGGGCGAGCAACAGGATGGGCCTGGCGACGTTCGGGCCACCTCGCCCGCGGTATCGCACGACGAGATTGCCCTTCGTGGGCTTGCCCGGCGGAATGAGGACCTGCACGTCACGTGCGGGAAAGCCCGCCGCGCGGAAGCGGCGTGCCATCGCCTGCGCAGCGCGCGTGACCGACCCGACAGAATCGGCGGTGTTGATCTCGATCAGCTCGCGATACACATCGCGCGCGAGTCGCTGATGCGGAGTCAGCGCGGGACGCTGTTGCGCGCCAGCAGACGCCACGACGAGTGTGCAGAGGAGCAGCGACCGGTGCAGGCGAACCATGAGGATCTCCGGGAGTCGGTGAGAGTCAACGATGGCGTGCCGACCGTGCGGGCTGCAAGTTGCACGAAGCCATCCCTCGCGAGCCCTTCCCGCAGTCGAGTCATGTCCGTTCAGAATCCGCCGCCCTGATGCGTGTGCTGCTCGTGGAGGATGATGCCGAGCTCGCACGCGAAGTGGCGGCGGGATTGCGCGGCATCGGGGCCGTGGTGCTGATCGCCGCCGATTTCGCTGCCGGCCTTCGGAGCGCGCGACTCGAGGAACAGGACGTGATGATCCTGGACGTCATGCTCCCCGGCGGCTCGGGCTTCGCGCTCTGTCGTTCGCTCCGCGACATCGGACTCACGACGCCCATTCTCATGCTCACGGCGCGTGATGCCGTGGAGGATCGTGTCGTGGGGCTCGACGCCGGTGCCGACGACTATCTCACCAAGCCGTTCGCCCTGCAGGAGCTTCGCGCGCGCGTCCGGGCGCTCGCGCGACGACGGCCGGCGCTCGCGCCGCGTACGGTGACGATCGCCGACCTGGAGATCGACCTCGCGGCACGGCGTGCGCATCGGGGTGACCGAGTGATCGAGCTGACCGCCAAGGAGTTCGCGTTGCTCGAATGCTTCGCGCTGCATCCGGACGAGGTGCTGGATCGCGCGACGATCACGGCGCACGTCTGGGACGACAATCATGACCCTTTCACCAACGTGCTCGAAGTGCTGGTTCGGCGGCTACGCCGCAAGATCGACGACGACTTCGAGCCGAAGCTGATTCACACCATGCGCGGCGCCGGATACCGCCTCGGCCCGTGACGGAACAGGGCGGCGCGGCGCTGGTTGTCCAGCCGCTGGTGCAACTCCGCCGCCGACTGACGGCGTGGTATGCCGCGACGTTCGGACTCATCCTCCTGTTGCTGGGCAGCGGGCTGTACGCGGCGATCCACGCCCAGTTCGCACGACAGCTCAGCGATTCGCTGGCGGCGGCATCGCACGAACTCGTGAATGCGGCACGCATCCGCGAGCGCGAGTCGAAGGGTGCGCGCGGCGACGTGGTGGACGCCGTGGACGAGATTCACATTCCCGACCGCGCGCTCTACCTGCTCGACAGCGCCGGCGTGCCGGTCACGCCGACGTCGGCGACCGACTGGATCCGCGCGGCGGCGCGGCAGGCTGCCGCCACCGGCGTGCACTCGGATGAGCAGGATCTCGAGCGGGACCACACGCTGTCGCTGCACGCCGAGCGATTTCGCCTCGCGTCGGGACAACTGCTCGTCGCAGTGGCCGTGGCCGACAATGTCGAGCTGGGCGACCGGTACGCGGCGCTCATCGCCGCTTTCGGAGCTGCGGCGCTTGCTGCCGTGGTGCTGGTGCTCGGCGGCGGGTACTTCCTCGTGCGGAAGTCCACCGCGCCGGTGGAGCGCTCCATCGCGTACACGCGACGCTTCATGGCCGACGCGGCACACGAGCTGCGCACCCCCATCGCGGTGCTGCGCACGCGAGCGGACGTCGCGCTCCAGGCAGAGCGAACGCCATCGGAGTACGCGGCCGCACTGCGTGGCATGGGCCACGAGGCAGCGCGGCTCGGCCGCGTGGTGGACGACCTGCTCACGCTCGCGCGAGCGGATGCGGGGGAACGTCCGGTCGCGCGCGCCCGCTTCTTCCTCGACGATGTCGTACTGGACGCGGCCGTCTCGGTGCGCACGCTGGCGCATGCCACCGGTGTGACACTGGCGGTGGATGAGTTCGAGGAGACGCCCATCGTTGGCGACGCTCTGCTCGTGCGTGAGCTCGTGGTGATCCTGCTGGACAACGCCGTGAAGTTCACCGCGTCGGGCGGCACGGTGCGGGTGCGCGTTCAGCCCGAGCCGCAGCCGACTCTCACCGTGGAGGACTCCGGCTGCGGCATTCCCGCACACCAGCTTCCCCACGTGCTCGAGCGATTCTACCGCGGCGACCCGGCCCGCTCGCGGGTTGGTGGCGCGGGGCTGGGCCTCTCCATCGCCCAGTGGATCGCATCGGCGCACGGGGCGCGCCTGCGCATCGTCTCGGAGCCCGGGCAGGGGGTGCGCGTGACGGTGGCGTTCCTGAACGCCCAGCTGCCGGAGCACGCGCCGACATAGCGGCACCGCTGTCATGATGCTGACAGGTCGCCGCACTAGCGTTCCGACGGTGGCCCATCCCTCGTCACCACACTCGCAGCGCCTGCTGGCTGCCGCCGTCCTTCTGCTCGCCGGATTGCCACACGCCGCGAGCGCGCAGATGCACGTCACGCGCGCGGACGCGAATCGGGCCGCACTTCTCGCGGGGCCGCGTGTCACGCTCGCGCGTGCGGACACGGCCGCGGCGCGCGCCGCGCTGATCACGGCCAGGGCGCTGCCGAATCCGTCGGTCGCCGCGACGTACTCCCAGTCGCCGCCCCGGAAGCACCTGCTTCTCGACGTCCCGATCGAATTGCCCTCGTCCCGCCGCTCACGGGTCGGCGCGGCTGCGGCGACGGTTCGCGCGGCGCGGCTGCGCTTCGCGTCCGAGCGAGCGATGGCGACGATGGACGTCGACACCACCTACACGATGGCGCTTGCGGCGCAGGCCAGGCTTCGCCTCTCGCGCACGACAGCCCGTGACGCGGGTGCACTTCGCGCGATGACCGTGGCTCGTCGTGATGCGGGCGATGCGAGCGACCTCGACGTCGATCTCGCGACCATCATCGCGGGCCAGCAATCGAACGTGGCAGCGGCGGATTCGGCGATGTACCTGAGCGCCGTGCTCACCGTGCAGACGCTCATGGGCATCGGGGCGGACGGCGCCACGATCGTGCTGGCCGACTCGCTCCTGCCCGCACCCGGGGATGAGGGCCGGCGGCTGATCGAGCCGGACAGCGCAGCCAGGGGCGCGTCACGCACTGCCGGCGCACCGATGACAGCCAGCGCCGCGCCGGGCATCGCCGCGGCAGAGGCGACGCTCGAGGCGGCCGAGCTCGCGATGGTCCGCGAGCGACGGAACGTCATCGGAGTGCCATCCCTGCAAGCAGGAGTAGAGTGGGGCGATCCCGGATCGAATGACCAGAACCGCGCGCTCCCGCTGATCGGCGTGTCGATCCCGCTGCCATTTCTGAATCGCAACCAGGGACCAATCGCCGTGGCCCGGGCGGAGCGCGATCGGGCCCACGCCGATCTCGCCGTGACGCGCCTGCTGGTGCGGCAGCGAGTCATCGACCGCTTGCGCGAGCGCAGTTCCCTTCGGGAGCGCATCGCCCGCGACCGCGATCTCGTGATTCGCGCCGAACGTGTGGCGACGAGATCGCTCGTCGCCTACCGCGAGGGCGCATCGGCGCTTCCCGCGGTGCTGGAGGCACGCCGGAGCGCGCGCGAGGTCATGGGGCAGTACATCACCGACACGGCAGCGCTACTGACGGTGGAGTCCGAGCTACGCGCGCTCACCCAGTCACCGCCGCCGGAATGATCGTCTCGCGCAGGACTCATGGTCGCCGTCGGTCCGCGACGCCCGTCATCATGGCGTCGGCGGCGCTCGCACTCTCCGTCATCGCCTGCGGAACATCGGACGAGACGGCGGGAGAACCTGCGATGCCGCTCGTTGCGGTCACGACAGCCATCGTGTCGGTCGAGCCGATGACGCGCACGCTCTCCGCGATCGGGAGCGTCGTGGGGCGTCCGGGACATCAGGCCGCGCTCAGCGCACCGGCCCCGACGCGAATTTCGCGCGTGTACGTGGCGGAGGGCGAGCGCGTCACGGCGGGTCAGCCGCTCGTCGAGTTCGAGCAGGCGCCCTTCGACGCGGCGGCGGCGGCGAGCCGCGCCGCGCTCGCGGCCGCGCAACGCAACCAGGAACGCGCGCAGCGCCTCGCCAACGAGGGAATTCTCCCACGAAAGGATGTGGAGGCGGCGGCCGCGGAGTTGGCGAAGGCACGCAGCGATGCGTTGGTATCCTCGCGCGCCGCACGGCTCTCGGTGCTGCGCTCGCCGATGCACGGCGTAATCACGCGCATGGTCGCGGTGCTCGGCGCCGCCGCCGACGCCGGACAGGTGCTGGTCGAGATCGCCGACCCGCGCACCTTCGACGTCGTCCTGGCGCTCGCGCCGGCCGAGGCGAGCGCCGTGCTCCCGGGCAGGCGGGTCGAGCTGTCGTCGGGTGACGCGATCGATGACCGGTCGCTCGGACTCGGCATCGTCGAATCGGTGGGCGCGATCGTGGACAGCGGGTCGCGGTCGGTGCAGGTGCGGGTGCATGTCGCCACGCCGGTGCGCGCGCTCCGGCTGGGTGAGAGCGTGACCGGCTCGATCGCGGTGGAGGTGCGAGCCGACGCGGTCGTGGTCCCGGTGGAGGCACTGGTCCCTACCGACCAGCCGGGTCGGTTCAGGGTCTTCGTGGTGGACCCTGCGGGCATCGCACGCGCGCGCGAGGTGACGCTCGGCGGCCGGACGAGCACGAGGGCGGAAATTCTCTCGGGTCTCCGAGGAGGGGAACGGGTCGTCACCACGGGCGCCTACGGGCTGGCGGACAGCGCGCGAGTCTCGCGCTCCGCAGCCGCGCGGCCATGAGCGGCCCGCTGCCCGGCGACGCCGCGGTCCCGGAGCGCGGGTCGCTTGCCGGCGCCGTCGGCAGTCAACGTCGCTTCGTCTACCTCGCCGTCGCGCTGCTATGCGCCGCAGGCATCCGGGCGGGACTCATGCTCCCGTCGGCGATCTATCCCGAGCTCCAGTTTCCGCGCATCACCATCGTGGCGGAGGGCACCGCCCTTGGCGCTCGGCAGGTGGTCTTCTCCATCACCCAGCCACTGGAGGAAGCGGTCGGTGTGATCGCGGGCGTGACGCGCGTGCAGTCGCGCTCCATCCGCGGCGCCAGCGAGATATCGGTGACGTTCGCCCCGAACACCGACATGGCATTCGCGCTGCAGCAGACGCAGTCGCGGGTCAATCAGGCGGTATCGGCGCTGCCGCCTGGTCTCGAGGTTCAGGTGGAGCGGCTGTCGCCGGCGCTCTTTCCGGTCATCTCGTACAACCTGGAAGGCGGCGATCCCGCGACGCTGTACGACATCGCGCGCTACCGAATCCGACCGCTTCTCTCTCGCGTACCCGGTGTCGGGCGGGTGGAGGTGCAGGCGTCCGACATCCGTGAGATCCAGGTGATCGCCGAACCGGTGCGCCTCGCGGAGCAGGGGCTCTCGTACCAGGACATCGCGAGTGCGATCCGCGCCTCCACCACGGTCGCGGCGGTGGGACGGGTGGCACAGGACTACAAGCAGTACCTCGTGGTGACGGCGCAGGAAGCGACGACCGCCGAGGACATCGCGAACGTGGTCGTGGGTCGCGGGCTCAGGGTGCGGGATGTAGCGACCGTCGTGCCGGGAACGGAGGATCACGTGCGCATCGTGGCGGGAGATGGAAAGCCCGCCGCGCTCCTCAACATCACGCGGCAGGCCGGCGGCAACACGGTGGCGATCGCCGACAGTGTGGCGCGGGTGGCCGAGACCGTTCGCCACTCACTGCCGGCGGGCATGATCCTCAAGCCGGTGTACGACCAGGCATCGCTCGTCCGGGAGGCGACGGCCTCCGTTCGCGATGCGATGCTCATCGGCGCGGTGCTCGCCGTGATCATCCTCTTCCTCTTCCTCCGTCGCGGCCGCATCACCGCGATCAGCGCGGCGTCCATTCCGCTCACGCTCGCCATCACCGTGTTCGTGATGTCGCTCGTCGGGCAGACATTCAATCTCATGACGCTGGGCGCCATGGCGATCGCGATCGGCATCGTGATCGACGACGCCGTCGTGATCAGCGAGAACATCGTGCGGCATCTCGGCTTCACCCCCGATCGCGGCCAGGCGATCCGTGAAGCGGTACAGGAGCTGATCGTGCCGGTGACCACCTCGACCGTCACGACGGTGGTCGTGTTCCTCCCGCTGCGATTGCTGCAGGGCGTCGTGGGCCAGTTCTTCGCGGCGCTGTCCGTGACACTCACGATCGCGGTCCTGGTCTCGCTCGTGCTCGCGGTCACGATCATCCCCCTGCTCGCCGAGGCGTTCCTCGAGGCGGAGCCGTCCGGGTCTGGTGCCGCGGGCGACACGGCGCATCGTGTGCGGGACGACAGGGCTCCGCGGCGCCGCGGAGCGCTCGCCGCCATCGGCCAGGCGGTCGACGCGCTGGCGGACCGATACACGAGAACGCTCGCACGCGCACTGCGGCACACGCGCGTCATGCTCGTCGGCGCCGCGCTCATGATCGTCGGCGGCGTCGTCGTCTACCGGTTCGTGCCGACGGGATTCCTGCCGGAGATCGACGAGGGAGCGTTCGTGCTCGACTACTTCACTCCCGGTGGGACGGCGCTCGTCGAGACGGACCGCATGGTGCACGTCGCGGAAGAGATCCTGCTGGCGACCCCGGAAGTCGCCGGGATCTCGCGGCGCACGGGTGCGGAGCTCGGCCTGTTCGCCACCGAGCAGAATCGTGGCGACATCGTGGCGCGGCTCACGCCGTCGGGCGATCGGCGACGCTCGAGCGCCCAGGTGATCGACGATGTCCGCGTGAAGATCGAGTCCGCTGTCCCGCGTCTGCGCATCGAGTTCGTCCAGATCCTGAGCGACGTGATCAACGATCTGGCCGGCGCCGCGCGGCCGGTGGAGATCAAGCTGTTCGGGCCGGATCTGGGCGCGATCGAGGCATATGCCCGTTCGCTCGAGCCGGACATGACAGCGGTGCCCGGACTCGAGGACTTCTTCGACGGCGTGAGCGAGCAGTCACCCGAGCTGATGATGCGGATCAACAATGTCGCGGCGAATCGGCTCGGGCTCACGCCGGACCAGGTCGGCGCGTCCGTCAATGGCGCATTGCTCGGCGTGGATGCGGGCGAGGTCCGCCTGCAGGACCGATCGATCAAGGTGCGCGTGCGGGCGCCGGACGTGGTGCGCAACGACGCCCTTCGCCTCGGCAGCCTGCCGGTGGCGATCCCGTCGAGCCGCACCACGGCACCACTCTCGGCCCTGGCCAGCTTCACGCCGACCGAGGTTCGCTCTGGCTACACGCGCGAGAACCAGCAGCAGATGATCACGATGACAGGCGACGTGAACGGGTCGCTCGGATCGGTGATGCGCGCAGTCGGTGCCGTACTCTCGAGGCATCCGGCACCGAGCGGTATCCGCGTCGAGATCGGTGGGCAATCGGCAGGGCAGGCGGACGCGTTCCGGTCCTTGCTCACCGTGCTGGCGCTGGCGGTCACCGCGGTGATCGGCGTGATGGTGCTGCAGTTCCGCTCGTTCGTCGAGCCCCTGGTGATCCTCGCCGCAGCGCCGATCTCGTTCGTGGGAGCGATGCTGCTCCTTTGGATCACCGGGACGCCACTGAACGTGTCGTCATTCATGGGGCTGATCCTGCTCGTGGGCCTCATCGTGAAGAACGGGATCATCCTTCTGGACTTCACGCATCATCGCATGCTCACGGAGCACGAATCGCTCGAGCCGGCGCTGCTCGAGGCCGGTCGTGTGCGATTGCGCCCCATTCTCATGACGACGCTGTGCACCCTGGTCGGGCTGCTCCCGCTGGCCCTTGGTCTCGGCGCCGGTAGCGAGATGCAGCGGCCGCTGGCGCTTGCCGTCATCGGTGGGCTCGCGCTGTCCACGCCGATCACGCTGTATCTCGTCCCGGCGTTCCTGATCGCGGTGCGTGGCCGCGACTACACGCTTCGCAGTCGACGGGCCGTACGGCCGCTGCTCGCGAGGGCGAGCGCGGAAATTCCATCCACCTGAGAGGTACCATGCACACGCATCACAGACTCCCGATCCTGACGGCCATCATGGCCATCATCGTCGCACTTCCCGCCGTCACCCAGGCGCAGGCAGGGAAGACGGCATCGGCGCACGAAACGATGGCGCAGCTCAAGGCCGAGGCCAAGGTCTCGAGCAATACGGCGCGCGCGACGGCGCTGGCGCTGGTGCCGCAGGGCAAGGTCAAGTCCGGTGAGTTGGAGCGCGAGAACGGGCGGCTGCTCTATTCGTTCGACATCGCGACGAAGGGAAAGTCGGGCATCGACGAGGTGCAGATCGATGCCATCACGGGCGCGGTTCTGAGCAATACGCACGAAACGCCCGCGATGGAGAGGGCCGAGGCGAAAGCGGATGCGAAGGAGCACGCGGCGCCGAAGGCATCGAAGCCTCACGCGCGCGGAGCGAAGCCATCGACGAAGGGGTAGAACGACAAGAAGAGGGGGGGGGCGCGGGGCCCCCCCCGGGCCCTGGGTGAAACCCGCAATAGCGCGCGTGGCCGGGCAGAGCGGGGGGGGC